>JASFTY010000132.1:0-9530 GCA_050050535.1 Gemmatimonadales bacterium
AGGGTTTGAAGAGACTCTCTGAGCACGACTACCGGATCATCGAGGTCCCGATGGAGCAGGAGTGTCTCAAGATCGTAGAGGATCCGCGCCGGGGTAAGAATATGTTCGCCCTCGGGATGCTCGCCTGGATCTACGATCGGGATCGCGAGCTGATCCGCGGCCAGATCGCCCACCAATTCCGCAAGAAGAGTGAGGAGATCTACGAGCGGAACGTCGAGCTGATGGAGGCCGGCTACGCCTGGGCGGAGAAGAACCTCGATTTCCGCATCGAGGTGCCCACCGTCCCGTCGGATGTCCCGAAGGTCGTGATGAACGGGAACGAGGCGGTCGGCATGGGGGTGATCGCGTCCGGGATGGAGCTCTGCTCGATGTATCCGATCACGCCGGCCACCTCCGCCTCACACTACCTGGGCGATGTCTTCGAGAAGTTCGGCGGCGTCGTCCACCAGGCCGAAGACGAGATCGCCGCCGTCGGCGTCGCCATCGGGGCGTCTTACGCCGGCAAGGTCGCCTGCACGATCACCTCGGGCCCGGGGCTGTCGCTCAAGCAGGAGTTCCTCGGTCTGGCGGTGATGCTCGAGATCCCGCTGGTCGTGGTCGACGTGCAGCGCGGCGGCCCGAGCACCGGGCTGCCGACGAAAGCCGAGCAGTCGGACCTGCTGACCGCCTGCTTCGGGCAGCATGGTGATGCGCCCCACGTGGTCATGGCCGCGGCGACGATCGAGGAGTGCTTCCACAGCATAGTCACGGCACGTCGCATCGCCGAAGCGTTCAAGACCGTGGTGATCGTCTTGACCGACGCGAACCTGGCGACGGGCGTGCAGCCGTTCCCGCGGCCAGAGGTCGACGCCCGCTGGCAGCAGGCGCCGGTCAGCCTGGCCCCGGTGCCGCCCGACCAGCCGGCCTACGATTGGGATCCACGGACCGGTCTGACACCGCGTCGCGTTCCCGGACAGCCCGGCGGCATGTTCACGGCAACGGGTCTGGCGCACAACGAGTGGAGCAAGGTGGCTTACGACCCGGAGAGCCACCAGCGGGGCTGCCAGATGCGGAGCCGCAAGATGGCGGTTCTGCAGTCGACGTTGAAGACGCCCGAGATCCGCGGCGACAGCTCCGGTGAACTGTTGGTCGTCGGCTGGGGTAGTACTAAGGGTGCAATCGAAGAAGCGGTGGATCGGGCGCGGGCCGAGGGCCTCTCGGTCTCCTCCTGTCACATCACGATCCTATCGCCGCTGCCGCCTGGGCTCAAGGAGATGTTCAGCCGGTTCGACCGGGTGATGACCGTCGAGCTCAACTACAGCGACGAGCCGGACGACCCCTACATCACGGAGGATAACCGGCGTCGCGCGCAGCTCTGCAGATTGCTGCGCGAGATGACGCTGGTCGACGTCGACTGCTGGTCGCGCGTGCCGGGCCAGCCGCTGCGACCCGGCAACATCCTGAAGGCGGTCAAGCAGAGACTGGAGATGGGAGCCAAGGTATGACGCACTACGGATGCTCGCTGCTGAGCTGCGGTGTCATCGATGAACGTCACTTCGAGATGGAGGACTACCAGGGCGCCATCGCGCGCTGGTGCCCCGGCTGCGGTGACCACAGCATCCTGACCGCGGTCCAGCGGCTGCTGGAAGAGGAGCAGTTGAAGCCGGAAGAGACGGTCTTCGTCTCGGGGATCGGCTGCTCGAGCCGTTTCCCACATTACGTGAAGACCTACGGGTTCCACGGCCTGCACGGGCGGGCGCTCCCCGTCGCTACCGGCATCAAACTGGAGCGACCCGAGCTGCGCGTGTTCGTGACGATGGGCGACGGCGACTGCTGCTCGATCGGCGCCGGCCACTGGATCCACGCGACCCGCTACAACGTGGACATGGTGGCGATGATGCTCGACAACAACATGTACGGGCTGACGAAGGGGCAGACATCGCCGACCACGCCGGAGCGGTTCCCGAGCAACACGCAGCCGCACGGGAGCTATCTGCGGCCGCTGAACCCGCTATCGGCGACGCTGGGTGTGACGAACGCGTCGTTCGTGGCCCAGACGGCGGAGTGGATTCCGCAGCACCTGTTCGAGACGATGAAGGCGGCGTACCACCACAAGGGATTCTCCTTCATCCGGATCCTGCAGCGTTGTCCGGTCTATACGAGCGATATCTACGAGGCTGCGGTCCGCTCGCCGGACATGATCGAGATGCTGATCCACGACGACGGGATCCACATCCCGGACCTCGAGCAGATCTACAAGAACCAGGTCATCCACGACCCGGGCAATCTGGGAGAAGCTCGCCGGCTGGCGGAGCCGGACGCCAAATTCCGGATCGGCGTCTTCTACAGGAACGAGAAGCTACCGCGCTATCAGGAGGTCCGTAGGCTGCCGGCGCGGACGGCCGAGGAGCGCGTCAAGTTGCTGAACGAGGAGTTGGATCGTTATGCCGTCTGATTCACGGATTGAAGCGGCTCTCCGCGCGCTCGCCGGACCGATCGAGAGGTACCGGTCGGCGGTGGTGACGACGGTGGAGGAGGTCCGGGGGTATCTAGCCAGCCACCGGCCGGATGAGGATCGGGGCGACGGGAACGCCGCAGCGCGTCTGGGCGTTTTCGCAGTGGGCCGCATCGATGTCGAGCGTTTCATGAGCGTCCTCGTCGACGAAGGGCCTGAGGAGCCTGAGCGGCTGCGGAAGGTGGAAGAGGCCTTCGAGGTCCTGAACAGCATCTCGACGGGCGACGACAGCCTCTTTCACATCAAGTTGAAGAAGGGAGCGCGCCTGCGCGACGCCGTCGCCGGCCGTTGGGCAGAGATCGGGCGTGGCTTCGCCGCCGCCCGCTTGGCCGGTACGGCCACGGCTGGCAAGCTCAGCGCCAACGGAGCGAAGGGGCAGCTCGAGCCGCTGGGGTTCGAGCGCTGGAGCCCGACCGAGCGCCAACTCGCGCCGCCGCTCGTCGTCGAGCTGGATGGCGCCGACCTCCACGCCGGTGACCTGGCCGAGTTCCTCGATGGTAACGTCAAGATCGCGCTCGTGGTGAGCGGCGAGATGGCGCCGGCACCCTTGGTGCGCCTGATCACCCCGTCGACCTTCGTGCTCCAGACAGCCGATGATACCGGCCTCGATCGCTTCGCCGACGCGGAGGGACCTGCGGTCGCGGCCCTCGTGCCCGCTTCCGCCGCGCGCTTCATCCACGATCCGGCCGCCGGGTCGAGTCCCGCCCAGCGCCTCGGCCTGATCGGCCTGCCGGAGAAGCCGCCCAAGCACGCGGTCGGCGGAACGAGCGTCCGACAGCAGCTGGACGAGCTGGAGCAGCTGAAGATGTTGGCGGGCGAGCCGGTCGCTGAAGAGGCTGAAGGCGAGGCCGTCGCCCCGGTTGCGCGGCCCGTGGCGGCCAAGGTAGACAAGCTGGCGGCATGGCTGTTGTCCCAGGCCGACCTGAGCGATGTGGGATAGAGATTGGATCTAGGCTCGATTGCGGTATCGGTGGCGATTCTGGGAGGTGTCGCACTCACCTTCGCCATTCTCATCGCCTTGGCCAACAAGAAGCTCAAGGTGTGGGAGGATCCGCGCATCGATGCCGTTTCGGACATGCTGCCCGGTTCCAACTGCGGCGCTTGCGGGTCCGCCGGCTGTCGGGCGTTCGCCGAGGGTCTGGTGGCCGGCGACTTGAAGCCGGCGTCGTGCACGCAGCTGGGCGCCGACGACATTGCCGACATAGCGGAATACTTGGGCGTCGAAGCGGGTGAGGCGGTGAAACGGGTCGCCCGGCTGCTCTGCGCCGGCGGTTCCCACGTCTCGCTGCGACGCGCCGAGTACATCGGCCTCGAGACCTGCGGAGCCGCTGCAGCCGTCGGGTCGGGCGGCAAGGGCTGCGCCTGGTCCTGTCTCGGGCTCGCCGATTGCGAGCGTGCCTGTGACTACGACGCGATCTACATGAATCACTACGGGCTGCCGGTCGTCATCCCCGACCGCTGCACGGCGTGCGGCGATTGCGTGGAAGCTTGCCCGAGAGACCTGTTCGAGATCATGCCGGTCACGCACAAGCTGATCGTCCAGTGCAAGAGCCTGCTCGAGGGTGACGAGGCGGAGGAGATCTGCAAGGTGGCCTGCACCGGCTGCGGGCTGTGTGCCCAGGATGCGGCCCCGGGGCTCATCGAGATGAAGGACGGCCTCGCGGTGATCGACTACAGCAAGAACGAGCTTGCGGACCCGAAGGCCACGGACCGTTGCCCGACGGGCGCGATCGTCTGGGTCGAAGGCCAGCAGTTCGCGGACATGCCCCAACCCATCAGGAGTGAAGTCGCATGATGTTGAAGAGAGCACAGGATAAGCCGCTAGAGCCGAAGTTCCCCGGAATCCGCGCCGCTGTGGACGGGAGCGAGGCGATCGTTACCGTGGAGACCGCCGCGAGCGAAGGCGCGGGCGCCTACCCGATCACACCGTCTTCGCAGATGGGTGAAGGCTGGGCCGCCGCCGTCGCCGCGGGCAAGCTGAACGTCAACGGTCGCAAGCTGATCTTCTTCGAGCCGGAGGGCGAGCACGCCGCGGCTGGCGTGACAGCAGGTATGAGCATGACCGGGCTGCGGGCCGCCAACTTCTCCAGCGGCCAGGGCATCGCCTACATGCACGAGTCCCTCTATGCGGCGGTAGGCAAGCGGTTGACCTACGTGCTGAATGTCGCCGCCCGAGCGATGACCAAACACGCGCTCAACGTGCATGCCGGGCACGATGACTATCATGCGGTGGACGATACCGGCTTCATCCAGTTCTTCGCCAAGAACGTGCAGGAGGTGGCGGATCTCAACCTGATCGCTCACCGCGCGGCGGAGCTGTCGCTCAACCCGGCGCTCGTCGCGCAGGACGGCTTCCTCACCAGTCACGTCATCGAGTCGGTGATGTTGCCCGAAGATGAGCTGGTGAAGGAGTACCTAGGCGATCCCTCCGACATCATCGAGTCGGTGACCCCGGCTCAGAAGATGGTCTTCGGCGACACACGACGCCGAATCCCGGAGATGTTCGATCTGGACTACCCGGCGATGATCGGCGTCGTCCAGAACCAGGACAGCTACGCCCAGGGCGTCGCGGCGCAGCGGCCCTTCTTCTTCGATCACGTTCAGCCGCTGGTCGATCGCGCGATGCAGGAGTTCTACGAGCTGACCGGCCGTAGGTACGCACGCGCCACCGGCCACCGACTCGAGGACGCCGACTACGTGATCGTCGGGCAGGGCTCCGTCGTCTGGAACGCCGAGGCCGCCGCCGACTACCTGCGCGAGACCCGTGGCCTCAAGGTCGGCGTGCTGAACCTGACGGTGTTCCGGCCGTTCCCCGGCGATCTGATCGTGCAGCTGCTCAGGGGCAAGAAAGGCGTCGCCGTGCTGGAGCGCACCGACCAGCCGCTGGCCGTCGACCAGCCGGTGCTGCGGGAGATCCGCGCCGCGCTGGGCAGAGCGCTGGAGAATGGGCGGGCCAAGAACGGCGTGCTGCCGCACGCTGGGCTACCGGCGCTCAAGCCGGAGGAGGTGCCCGAGTTCTACTCCGGCGCTTACGGTATGGGGAGCCGCGACCTGCAGCCGGGCGACATCGCCGCCGCGGTGGAGAACATGCTGCCCGACGGTCGGGGCAGGCGGCTCTATTACTTGGGGATCGATTTCATCCGCAAGGGCACTCAGCTGCCGAAGCTCCAGATCTGGCAGGAGCGGCTGCTCGAGTCGTACCCGGACCTCTCGCATCTGGCGCTCGATTCGGCCGGCAACATCGACCTGCTGCCGGACGCGGTCTCGATCCGCATCCACTCGATCGGTGGCTGGGGCGCGATCACCACGGGTAAGAACCTGGCGCTGACGGCGTTCGAGCTCCTGGGCTGGCACATCAAGGCGAACCCGAAGTACGGCTCGGAGAAGAAGGGCCAGCCGACGACGTTCTACGGCACGCTCGCCAAGGAGCCGATCCGCAGCAACGCCGAGCTCAAGTACGTCGACGTGGTCCTGTCGCCGGACCCCAACGTCTTCCGCCACTCCAACCCGCTGGCCGGCCTCAAGCAGGGTGGCGTCTTCGTCATCCAGAGCAACCTCACGCCGGAGGAGCTGTGGGAGACGTTCCCGGCCGGCGCGCGACGCGAGATCAAGGAGAAGAGCCTCAAGGTCTGCGCCGTCGACGGGTTCAAGATCGCGACCGAGGAGGCCTCCGATCCCGAACTCCGCTACCGGATGCAGGGTGCGGCGTTCATGGGCGCCTTCTTCAAGGTTTCGCCGCTCATGGAGCGTGAAGGCCTGAGTGAGGACCATCTGTTCGACGGGATCAAGGGCCAGCTGACCAAGAAGTTCGGCAAGCTGGGTGAGCGGGTGGTCGAGGATAACGTGCGCGTGATCCGGCGCGGCTTCGACGAGGTCGTGGAGCTCGACGCCGACGCCTTCGAGATCGAAGCCGAGGAGGTGGTGCGTACGCCGCAGATGCCCGCCGCGCTCGACGGCAGCGGCTGGCGCGACGGGTTCGGCAACCCGGGCCGCTTTTGGGAGCAGGTGGCCTACCTGTATAAGACGGGCGAGGACCCCATCGCCGATCCGTTCGCGGCGCTCAGCGCCATCCCGGCGGCGACCAGCACGATCCGCGACATGACAGATGTCCGCTTCGAGGTACCCGAGTTCGTCGCGGAGAAGTGCACCGGCTGCGCGCAGTGCTGGACCATCTGTCCCGACGCCGCGATCCCCGGCCTGGTGAACAGCGTCGAGCAGGTCATCGAAGCGGCGATCGTCGCTTCCTCCAACGGTCGCTCGCTCGACCGCATGCGCCAGATCGTACGGCCGCTGGCCAACGAGGCGCGCAAGATCATGAAGGGCGTGCCATTCCACAACTTCGGCGACGTCCTGTCGCAGGCCTACAAGAACGTGGTCGAGAAGCTGGGGTGGGAGCCCGACCGACAGAAGGAGCTCGACGAGGAGTTCACGCCGGTCTACCTGGCGCTCGCCGAGTTCCCGCTGGCGAAGACGGCCCCGTTCTATGACGTGCCCGAGTCGCAGGAGAAAGGGAGCGGTGGTCTGCTCTCCGTCACCGTCAATCCGGACGCCTGTAAGGGCTGCAACCTCTGTGTCGAGATCTGCCCCGACGAGGCGCTCATCACGGTGAAGCAGGACGAGGAGGTGGTGGAGAAGCTGCGCCGCAACTGGAAGCTGTGGCAGTGGCTGCCTGACACCGATGACCGCTACATCAACATCGCGAACCTCGATGAGGGGATCGGTGTGCTCTCCTCGATGCTGCTAAAGAAGGAGAACTATCGCTCGATGTTCGGCGGTGATGGATCGTGCATGGGCTGCGGTGAGAAGACGGGAGTACACCTCGTTCTCGCGGCCGTCAACGCGGTCATGCAACCGAGGGTCGAACAGCACGTCAAGAAGTTGGAAGAGCTGATCGCCCAGCTCGATGCCAAGGCGCGTGGGCTCCTCGCTTCCGATGCGGACCTCGATGCGGTGGGTGGCGCGGACGGCGCCGAGGTCGATATCCCACTGGAAACATCCAAGAAAGACGACGTGCAGAAGATCGCCAGGATGATTCACGATCTGAAGGACCTGCACTGGCGCTACACCGAGGGACCCAGCGGGCGAGGTCGCGCCGTCACCGGCTTCTCCAACGCCACGGGCTGCTCGTCGGTTTGGGGGAGCACGTACCCGTTCAACCCGTACCCGTTCCCCTGGACCAACCATCTCTTCCAGGACGCCCCTTCGATTGCCATCGGCATCTTCGAAGGGCACATGCGGAAGATGGCCGACGGATTCATAGCCGTGCGGCGAGCCGAGCTGGAGCTGGCCGGCGAGTACGAACCCGAGGTGCACGAGCCGTTCTTCGCCAAGTTCGATTGGCAGCAGTTCGGCGACGAGGAGTTCCATCTCTGTCCGCCGATCTTCGCGGTGGGCGGTGATGGCGCCATGTTCGACATCGGCTTCCAGAACGTCTCGCGGCTGCTGGCTTCCGGTAAGCCGGTCCGGGTCATGGTCCTCGATACCCAGGTCTACTCGAACACCGGCGGCCAGGCCTGCACCAGCGGCTTCACCGGGCAGGTCTCCGATATGGCGGCCTTCGGGACGGACCAGCACGGTAAGGTCGAGACGCGCAAGGAGATGGGGCTTATCGCCATGGCGCACCGTGGGACCTACGTCCTGCAGTCGTCGCAGGCTCTACCGTCGCATCTGCTGGCGGGGGTGATCAAAGGGCTCAACAGCAGGCGTCCGGCGATCTTCATCCTCCATTGTCCCTGCCCACCGGAGCACGGTCTGGGCGATGACCAGGCTCAGAGTGCGGCGAAGCTCTCGCTGGAGAGCCGCGCCTTCCCGTTCCTGGCGTTCGACCCCGACGCGGGGCGGACCTGGAGCGACTGTCTGGACCTGGAGGGGAATCCGGAGCCAGAGGAGGACTGGCCCGCCTACGAGTTGAACTACGTCGACGACGAGGGTCAGGGGCAGACGATGGAACTGCCGCTCACCATCGCTGACTGGGCGGCCACCGAGTCACGCTTCCGGAAACACTTCAAGAAGATCCCGGCCGACGCCTCGGATGACGAGCTGGCGCCCTTCCACGAGTACCTCGCCCTACCCAAGGACGAGCGGAACGGCCAGCAACCTTTCATCTACGTGATCAACGCCGAGAAACGGCTCGGCCGGCTCGCGGTCTCCGCCGAGATCGTCGAGTTGGCGGAAGACCGGTTGCGGCTCTGGTGGCAGCTGCGCGAATTGGCGGGGATCATGGTCAGCGACGATGCGCGCGGCGTCGTCGAGGCCGAGCTCGAGGAGGCGTTCGATAAGAAGGCTGCGGCGTTGCGTGCCGAGTACGAGGCGAAGCTGGCCGACCTGAAGGCCGTGTATCCGCAGGTCGTTGCCCGACGCCTTGCCGAAGGCTTGCTGCGGGCAGGCGACGGCACGCTGACCGTGGCCGATCTCCTGACGCGCGCCGAGTCGACACCGGCCCTGCAGCCGCTGAAGATGGACCTCTCAGAGCTCGGGATCGGCACCGCGCCGGCCGGCGAGGCGGGCGTTGCGGTGGCGGAACCGGCCACGGCGACGGCGACTGTCGAGGCACCCGCCGAGGCGCCGGCGGTCGAGGAGGAAGAAGAAGAAGGGTTGGTGATGGAGCCGTACATCGAGTCGGCTCGCTGCACCACCTGTAACGAGTGCACGAACATCAACAAAAAGATGTTCGCCTACAACGACAAGAAGCAGGCGTACATCAAGGACCCGAGGGCGGGGACGTTCAAGGAGTTGGTAATGGCGGCCGAGCGTTGCCCCGTGAAGATCATTCATCCGGGGACCCCGCTCAACCCGAAGGAAAAAGATCTCGATAAGTGGATCAAGCGGGCTGAGCCCTTCAACTAAGGGCTGCCGCTCGTTTGAAGGCCTAGAAGTAATCGGTAATCAGTAATCAGTGATCAGTAACAGCGGTCCCCGTATACTGATCACTGATCACTGACTACTGATCACTGACTACTGATCACTGATCACTAGCAAATGACCGCCCGCCGACGAAGAGGCACATTCAGACACGGCGTTCACCCGCCCGAGCTCA
>JASFTY010000133.1:0-9444 GCA_050050535.1 Gemmatimonadales bacterium
GTCGAGTAGTGAGTTGGCATTCGACGATCGATTGTCGAGTGGTGGATGTTGAGAATCATCTTACCACCGATCCATCGGCCAGAACGCGCCCCGCACTCTCGGGGAAGTCCAGCTTGCCCAGCGAATCCACCAGGAACGCGCCCCGCGCCGCCGGATCGAAGCGGACCAGCCCCGGCGGCACCTGGTAGGTGGAGCGGAACTCGGCGTCGCTGACCCGGCCCGCCGCATCGAGCGACGCGCAGGCGATGCCGCCGATGTTGCTCGGCTCCCTCAGGTTGAACGGCCCGTAGGTCAGCAGGTTGCCCAGCGAATAGAAGGTGAGGGCGGCGCCGCGCCATTCTGCGGCGCGCAGCACGTGCGGTCCATGCCCGATCACCAGGGCGGCGCCCGACTCCACCGCTGCTCGGGCGATCGCCACGGGGTTCCCCCGGTCCTCGCCGAGGAAGATCTCTGTTCGGTTCGGTGTGCGCTGGGCGCTGCCACCTTCGGCGCCCACGTGCATGCTCACGATGACGCGCCCGTACCTGGCGAACGCACGGGCGACGTGGCGGCGCACGGCGCTCAGGTCCCGGGGATCGGGTCCGGCGAGGAACGGGCTGAACCCGAGTACGGCTACCGTGTCGCCCGCCGGGGTCACGATGGGCGTCGCCAGCGTGTCGGTGCCGGTCACCAGAGCGCCCGCCTGACGCAGGTGGCTGATCGTGGCGTCGAAGCCTTCGTAGCCGGCGTCCATCGCGTGGTTGTTGGCCAGGTTCGCCACGAGGGCGGCTTCGCCGGCGACGCGGCGCAGTGCCGCCGCCGCTGCGATCGGCTGCCGGAACGCGTAGCAGTGCCTCGAGCCCGGCCGGCACTTACGCGGTGCCGGATCCTCGCCGATCGCACCTTCCAGGTTGAGTAACACGATGTCGGCACCGCTCAACAGGCGGCTGAGCGGTGACAAGAGCGAGTCGGGGTCGGGGAAGGCGGGGACGTCGCGGCCGAGTCGGACCGCCACCCGTGTTGCCCACAGCGTGTCGAGGTTGTTGCCGAGCAACACGTCGCCGCCAGCGCAGATGCGAACCGTGCGCGCGGTCGGTGCGCGAGCCGCCGGCGGCGTCGTGTCGGCCGCCGGCGCGGGCTCGACCTGCGGCGGAGGAGCGGGGGGCGGGGGCGGCTCGGCCGCGGGTGGCCCCGGCGGGCAGGCGACCAAGGCGAACGCCAAGAGCATCCCGAGCGGCATGGCCGGCCAGCGGCGGGCCGGGCCACGGGACGGGGCGGTCATCGATGCGGCCCTAGCTCTCGATCTTCGGGAATAGCACCGCCTGCCGGGCCACGGTGCTGCCCGTCAGGTCGAGCTGGGCGAAGGCCTCGAGACCTGGGAGCGTGCCCTCGCCACCGAGAGCCTTCCACAGCTCGTTGCACTTGCCGGGCATGAAGGGGCTGAGCAGCAGGGCGAGTCGGCCCAGGGCGCGGGCCAGGCTGCCGAGGACGGCGTCCAGCTGCGCGCCGCCCGACTCGTCCTTGGCCAGCTTCCACGGCGCCTGCTCTTCGATGAAGCCGTTGGCCGCGCGGGCCAAATCCATCGCGGCGGCGATGCCCTCGTGGAGCAGATAGTCGTCCATCGCCCCGCGATACGCCGCCAACACCGCGCCGGCGCGCCGGTCGAGGTCCGTCTCTGCTCCCTCCGGCACCTTGGCGTCCCGGTACTTGTGGATCATCGCCAGCGTGCGGTTCGCCAGGTTCCCCAGATCGTTCGCCAGTTCGGCGTTGTAAACGTCGTCGAAGCGCTGCCACGTGAAGTCGGCGTCGCCGTCCCAGGGGACCTCGCGCAGCAGGTAGTAGCGCAGCGGGTCCGGCCCGTACCGCACGGTGGCGCTGTCCAGCGTAACCGGTGCGCCGGCCGATTTCGAGAGCTTGCGGCCGCCCCAGTGGATATAGCCGTGCGCCCAGACGGTCTTCGGCAACTCGATGCCGGCGGCCATCAGCATCGCCGGCCAGATGATGCAGTGGTGCCGAGTGATGCCCTTGCCGATCACATGCAGGCTTGCCGGCCACCACTCGCGATAACGACCCTCCGGGAATCCGATGGCCGACAGATAGTTGATCAGCGCATCATACCAGACGTAGACGGCGTGCTTCTCGTCCTCGGGGAAGCGGATCCCCCACTCCCGTTGCGGCCGTGACACCGACACGTCCTGCAGCCCCTCCCTGAGAACGTTGCGGATCTCGTTGCGCCGGAGCTCCGGCTGCACGAATTCCGCGTGCCGCTCGATATGCTCGAGTAGCGCGTCACGGAACGCCGACAGCCGGAAGAAGTAATTGTCCTCCTTCGTCCACGAGATCTCGCGGTCCGGATGCTCAGGGCAGCGCCCCTCGACCAGGTCCTTCTCCTGCTTGAAGGTCTCGCAACGCTCGCAGTAGTAGCCCTCGTACGTGCCCTCGTAGATGTGGCCCGCCCGCTTCGTGCGCTCGATCAGCTCGACGACCGCCTCCACGTGACGCGGCTCCGTCGTCCGGATGAAGTCGTCGTGACTGATCGCCAGGCGCTCCCAGGCGTCCTCGAACACGACCGCCAGCCGATCCACCCACTCCTGCGGCTGCAATCCCGCTTCCGCCGCCGGCTCCAGGATGGTCTGCGAGTTCTCGTCCATCCCGATTACGAAGTGAACCTCGTCACCGCACTGACGCCGGTATCGGGCGATCGCGTCAGCGCCGATCTTCTCGAAGGCGTGACCCAGATGCGGGTAACCATTCGAGTAGTCGATCGCAGTCGTGATGTAGTATCGGGACAAAGGCTCGAGCCTCAGTTCTTCCTGGCGCCGCGGCGCGCTGCGGCGGTCTCGCGCTTCAGGTCCTCGAGTGCCACCGTCCGCTGCTCGCCCCCTGGACCCCTGAGCGTAACCCGGTTGGCGAAGATGTTCACCCCCACGACTTGCTCTTCGCCCACCGACGTCCGCACCTGCCGTCCTTCCTTCGGGAAACGCTTGCGCGCCTGAACGTAGAAGTCATGCTCGTAACGCAGCGAGCACATGAGCCGGCCACAGGCGCCCGAGATCTGTGAGGGATTGAGCGACAGATTCTGGTCCTTGGCCAGCTGCAGTGTCACCGGCTTGAGCTCGGGCAGCCAGTTCGATGAGCACAGCTCGCGCCCGCAGCGGCCCACACCGTCCAGCCGCTTCGCTTCATCACGCACGCCGATCTGTTTCAGCTCGATCCGCGTGCGGTACTTCTTCGCCAGGCTGCGCACCAGTGTGCGGAAGTCTACGCGTTTGTCCGCCGTAAAGTAGATGATCAGCTTGTTGCGGTCCCACTGCCATTCCGCATCGCTGATCTTCATCTTCAGGTTGTGGTCCGCGACCATCTGCCGGACCTCGCGACGGATCCTCGCTTCCTCGTCGCGCAGCCCGATGGCTCGCTCGACGTCCACCGGTGCCGCGCGCCTCAGCACCCGCCGGTTCGGAAGGCTGTTCGCATTGCAGCCCTCGCAGAAAGCGCACTTGCGCCGCGCCAGCCCGTCAGTGGCGCTCACCAGACCCAGGTCCTGTCCCCGGTCGGCCTCGACCACGATGTACTCGCGGCCGCGCAGCGGCGGTGTGACGTGCGCCGTGAAGAACTCGCGACGCTTCCCCTTGAAGCACACTTCGATGAACTGAGGCTGCGGGCCCCGCGATATGATCCCGTGCGCGGCAGGTATCGGTTTCGCGCCGGACGCCCCTTCCGGCTGCTCGTCCTTTGCGTCGGGCGCCCGATCAATCACCGTCCCACGCTCCCATCTTGCGGTACTTGGCGTAGCGACCGTCGAGCAGCTCGGCCAGCGGCCGCTCGCTCAGCTGGGCCAGGTTCCGTATCAGCGACTCCTTCAGCGCCGCCGCCGCGCCGTCCCAGTCCTCGTGGGCGCCGCCGCGCGGCTCGGCGACCACCTCATCGATCACACCCAACTCCAGGAGGTCGGGCGCCGTCAGTCTGAGCGCCGAGGCGGCCTTCGCACGAGCCTCTTCCGTGTTTTCCTTCCAGAGAATCGACGCGCAACCTTCCGGCGAGATGACCGAGTAGATCGCGTACTCGAGCATGACTATGCGGTCGGCGATCGAGATCCCCAAGGCGCCGCCGCTGCCGCCCTCCCCGATCACCGCGGCGAGGATCGGCACTTCGATCAGCGACATCTCGAGCAGGTTCCTGGCGATCGCTTCGGCCTGACCGCGCTCCTCGGCTCCGATACCCGGGTACGCGGCCGGCGTATCGATGATCGTTATCACCGGCCGGCCGTACTTCTCCGCCAGCCGCATCATGCGTAGCGCCTTCCGGTAGCCCTCCGGATGCATCATCGCGAAGTTGCGCTTCAGGTTCTCTTTCGTGTTGCGGCCCTTCTGCTGAGCGATCACCATCAGCGAACGACCGTCGAGACGGCCCCAGCCGCAGACCACCGCCGGGTCGTCCCGGAAGCTGCGGTCACCGTGCAACTCGATGAAGTCGGTGAAAATGCGCTCGATCATATCGAGCGAGTGCGGACGCTGCTGGTGCCGCGCGATCTGGACCCGCTCCATCGGAGTGAGCGCCTCGAGCGTCTCGGCGCGCAACTCCTCCAGCTGGGCCTCCAGCTTCTTGAGCTCCGTCTCCACGTCGAGCCCCCTATCGCTGGCCAGCTCTTTTAGCTGCCCGATCCGGGCGACCACATCGCCGATCGAGCGCTGGAAATCCTGATGAGATGCCATAAGCCGCTGTGCTGCAGGTGGCTACGAATATGCCGGAACGTGGTAAGATAGCACAACCGGCGGAATAGTGCAGGGCAACGGTAGACGGTAGCCGGTGGCCGGTGGCCGGTGGGCATTCCGAACCTACCGGCTACCGGCGCACCGCTTACCGGCTACCGTTTACACCTCTACCAGGCGGACTCGCCCTTCACCCAGCAGGCCGCGCAGCTCCGCCAGAACGGCTGGCAGCGGCGTGACCTGAAGCGCGCGGGACCGCAGCCGCGAAGGCTCATCGCTTCCGTTCTCGACGACGACGTGAATCGCCGCCGGACCCGGGTGCGCGCGGGCGATCTCGACCGCCTTCGCCAGGCGTTCCGCGTCGATCTCGGACGAGCTCGACAACTCGAGGCAGATGGCGATCCGCCCGCTCTCGTAGAGCTGCTCGAGCGGGGTGGCGGCGTCGAGGAACAGGGGAGGGTCACCTTCGTCGCGCTCCCGACCCGATACGCTGCCGCGCAACAGGACCGGCTTGCCCTGCTCCAGCGTGTCGCGGTTCCTGCTCCAGGCGTCGCGGAAGGCGAGGGCGGTGGCCGTGCCGTGGTAGTCCTCGAACACGATGCGTGCCCACTCCGAGCCGTCCTTGCGCGAGATGCGGCGCGAGACCTCGGTGACCACGCAGGCGATCTCGACCTTGCGGTCGCGCCGCTCGGCCAGGTTGCTGGCGTTGGTCCGCCGAGCATACAGCTCGACCAGGTCACGATGTGCGTCGAGTGGGTGGCCGGATACGAAGAAACCCACCATCTCCTTCTCGCGTGCCAGTTTCTCCGGTTCGCTCCACTCCGGCACGTCGGGTAGCGGCGGCTCCGCGGGGCCGATGCGGCTCTCAACGTCGCCGCCGAACAAGCTGGCCTGGCCCGTCTCGCGTTCCCGCTGCTGTAGCTGCGCCTCGCGCAGCGTCACCTCGACCCCTTCCGACAGCGCCGCCCGCGTGCCGAGTCCTTCGAACGCGCCGGCGCCGATCAACGCCTCGATGACCCGCTTGTTGTTGAGGCGCAGGTCGACTCGACTGCAGAAATCAAACAGCGAGGTGAACGGCCCGTCGTTGCGGCGCGCGGCGATGATCGAGTCGATCGCCGAACGACCGACGCCGCGGATCGCGCCCAGCCCGAAGCGGATGCTTCTGTCGCTCACCACGGTGAACTTGTAGCCCGACTCGTTCACGTGCGGTGGCATGACCTCGAGACCGAGGGAGCGGCACTGATTGATGGAACCGACGACCTTGTCGGTGTTGCCGATCTCCGAGGTCAACAGCGCCGCCATGAACTCGGCCGGGTAGTGGCACTTGAGCCAGGCCGTCCGGTAGGAGAGCAGCGCATAGGCTGCGGCGTGCGCCTTGTTGAAGCCGTAGCGGCCGAACGTCTCCAGCAGCGAGGCGATGTGCTCGGCTTCGCGCCGCCGCGCCCCCCGGGCGATCGCCCGCTCGATGAAGCGGTCGAGCTCCTGGCGGATCAGCACCGGGTCCTTCTTCCCGACTGCCTTGCGCAGCACATCCGCCTCGGCAAGGCTGAACCCGGCCATCGCGTTGGCCGCCCGCATCACCTGCTCCTGGTACGTGATGACGCCGTACGTCGATTCCAGTACGCCCGCCAGTGTCTCGTGCGGATAGCTCACCGGCTCCGCCCCCCGCTTGCGGCGGATGTACACGTCTGTCATGCCCGAGTCGAGGGGGCCCGGTCGAATGAGCGCGTTGACGGCGATCAGGTCGTCGAAGCGGTCGCAGCGCATCGCCCGCAGCTTGTCGGTCGCCAGCGCCGACTCGAACTGGAAGACGCCGGCGGTGGCGCCGCTCGCCAGCATCTCGTAGACCTCCGGATCGTCGAGCCCCAACTCGTCCCAGTCGAGCTCGACACCGTGCCGCTCCTTGATGTTCGCCGTCGCGTCGCTGATCACGGTGAGCGTCTTCAAGCCGAGGAAGTCGAACTTCAACATCCCCGTCTTCTCGAGGCTCACCATGTCGTACTGCGTGATCACCAGGTCACCGTTCTGCGACTCCGCCGCGGCGCCGCGCGACGGCGCGGTCATCACCGGCACGTAGTCGTCCAGCGGGCCCGGTGCAATGACGACGCCGGCGGCATGCACCGACGTGTGGCGCGCCAGACCTTCCAGCGTGCTGGCGTAGTCGAGCAGTTCCTTGTAGCGCGGTTCCTCGTCGTAGAGGGCTTTGAGCTCTTCGACCCGGCCCACCGCCTCCTTAACCGACAGCGAGTAGCCCGGCGAACTGGGAATCAGCTTCGCTATACGGTCGGTCTCCGCCGGCGTGAAGCCCAGAGTTCGACCTACGTCGCGGACCACCGCCCGGGCCTGCATCGTACCGAAGGTGACGATCTGGCCGACCGAGTCGGGGCCGTACTTCGATCGCACGTACTCGATCACCTCGCCGCGCCGCTCGTAGCAGAAGTCGACGTCGATATCGGGCAGTGAGATACGGGCGGGGTTCAGGAAGCGCTCGAACAGCAGACCGAACCGCAGCGGGTCGATATCGGTTATGCGCAGCACGTACGCGACTAGCGACCCGGCCGCCGAGCCGCGACCGGGACCCACCGGCACGCCGGCCTCCCGTGCCGCTCGGATGAAATCCCAGACGATCAGGAAATAGCCGCTGTATCCGGTGCGGGTGATCACGTCGAGTTCGTAGTCGAGCCGCTGGCGGATCTCGTCCGGCAACGGTTCGCCGTATCGTTCGTCGGCCCCGGTCTCCGCCAGCTCGCGCAACAGGTCGTCCTCGCTGGCGTACCCTTGCGGCCGTGGGAACTCCGGCAGGTAGACCCGCTCCTCGAATTCGACGTCGCACAGCTCGGCGACCCGCAGTGTGTTGGCGATGACGTCGGGCCGCTCCGGGAACAGCGCCGCCATCTCCTGGCTCGACTTGAAGTAGCTCTCCTGGCCATAGAAGCGGAGACGCTTCGGGTCGTCTCGGTCCTTTCCCGTCCCGATGCAGAGCAGAATGTCGTGAGCGTCGGCGTCCTCGCGGTGCAGGTAGTGCGCGTCGTTCGTCGCCAGCACCGGCAGACCGAGGGCGTCCGCCAGCTGGAAGATCCCATCCCGCACCTTCTCCTCGCCGGGAATACCGTGGTCCTGCACCTCGAGCCAGTAATTGCCTTCGCCGAACTGCTGCGCGTGCCATTCCGCCGCGCGCTTCGCCTTATCGTACCGGTCTTCGAGCAGGTAGAGGGCCAGCTCGCCCGACATGCACGCCGACAGCGCGATCAGGCCGGACGTGTATTCAGCCAGGACCTGGTGGTCGATGCGTGGTCGTCGATAGAAGCCCTCCAGGTGCCCGATCGAGACCAGTTTCACCAGGTTGCGATAGCCCTGCCGGTCGCGGGCCAGCAGAACCAAGTGGGCATAGTCCTGGGGCGCGTCGTGCGGCTTCTCTTTCGAGCGGTGGTCGCCGAACGCGACGTACGCCTCGCAGCCGATGATCGGCCGTATGCCGTTGGCCCGCGCCGTCTCGTAGAAGTGGTAAGCGCCGTGCAGGTTGCCGTGGTCGGTCAGGGCGAGCGCCGGCATTCCGAGCTCTACGGCACGGTTGACCAGCGCTCCCAGCTTGTTGGCCCCGTCGAGCAGAGAATACTCGCTATGACAATGCAGGTGAACGAAGGTCATAGGACAGGGAGCGGGGATGAGGGGTTTCGGCAGTCCGTGACCAGACGATCAGCAGAACCATGGGGCATTCGAGTGCAGAAGTGGGGGAGCGGAACGGTTCGCAAATCGAGGGCTCTATCGTTCAATTGCTCTACTGATCATGGATTCGCGAATGCCCGACGACCATCGCGCGGTTCGCTCTATGTATCACAGCGAAACGAGTCCAGCAGTATCTCCAATTGCCTCAGGTAAGGATACTTGTCCGTCCCGGGAGCGAAGAGCCAGGCGTCGATGTAGTACGTCCGATCCTGCTGCGGGCAGGCCATCGCCCGCGTGATGAACGCGCCGGCCGCCGGGAACTCCGAACGGTCCTGCCAGATGCCGCGCAGCTCGAGACCCGCCAGTCCGTTCACCTCGATCGTACTCCAGCGGAGCCCTTCCTCCAGGATGTCCTGCGGCGAATCGTAGTGCACTTCGCCGATGCTCTGGCGCCAGGCGCGCAGCGCCTCCGGTGTGACCTCGTCGATGCCGCTGCGCCAGGTCAGCAACATCGAGCGTAGCAGGTCGGTGTCGGCCTGGCGATACGGATTGCCGAACCGGAACAGCGAGTCCCGGATCGTGAACAGGTAGACGTTGGGCAGCTCCATGGTGAAGCCGTAGCCGGAGAGCACTTCCGCCAGCGAGTCGTTCACCCCGGTGGAGTACATGCGCTCCCGGACCCACTCGTCGTAACGGCGCTCCAGCAGGTCGTAGAGTTGGGGCAGCAGGTCGCGCACCGCCTCCGCCTGGCCGTCGCGGGGCAAGAGCAGCGCCGTCGCGACCTGGTTTCTGGCCCAGACTTCCGCCGCCTGGACGATGGCGGGCGGGCTGGCGTCCGGCGTCGGCGCGGCCTCCAGGATGCGGCGCACGGCGTCGTTCTCGCGTGTGCCGAGGACTACGACCTGTTGCCAGACCCGCATGTCCTGCCAGAGCGTGTCACCGACCGAGAGGGGAGTCACCTCGAACTTGCGCTCGGCCCGCGTCGTGAAGACGCGCTGCTCGAGTGTCTCCATGACGTCGGGGCCGACCTCCGCCCAGAGCGCCGAGTCGGCGAGCGCGATGATGACGTTACGGTCGCCGAACGCCTGCG
>JASFTY010000134.1:0-9381 GCA_050050535.1 Gemmatimonadales bacterium
GAACGGGTTGTAATCAGCGTCTCCCTCACTGCCGATGCCCGACCGCCTCAGATTCTCGCGTGTGGTCCCGAAGCCGATCTGCCGCGTTCCGATCCGCGATTCGATGATCTGGTCCAACCCCGAGAACGCGCCTCCGCAGATGAACAGGATATTGCGCGTGTCGATCTGGATGTATTCCTGTTGCGGGTGCTTACGGCCACCCTGCGGCGGTACGTTCGCCACCGTGCCCTCGAGGATCTTCAGCATCGCCTGCTGGACCCCCTCACCGGATACGTCGCGCGTGATCGACGGGTTCTCCGACTTGCGGGCGATCTTGTCCAGCTCGTCTATGTAGACTATGCCCCGCTCGGTCTCCGCGATGTTGTAGTCGCCCGCCTGCAGTAGCTGGACGAGTATGTTCTCGACGTCCTCGCCGACGTAGCCCGCTTCGGTGAGGGTCGTCGCGTCGGCGATCGTGAAGGGCACGTCCAGCAGGCGCGCCAGAGTGCGGGCCAGAAGCGTCTTGCCGACGCCGGTCGGTCCCAGCAACAAGATGTTCGACTTCTCGATCTCAACGTCCTCGACCAAGCCTCGGTTGTTGATCCGCTTGTAGTGGTTGTAGACGGCAACCGACAGCGACTTCTTGGCCTGCTCCTGGCCGATCACGTACTGGTCGAGCGTCTCCTTGATCTCGGCCGGCTTCGGGATATGGGTCAGGCTCTCCGCAGCCGACTGCTGGTCCTCCTCGGCCAGGATCTCGTTGCACAGCGAGATGCACTCGTTGCAGATATAGACGTTGGGCCCCGAGATGAACTTCTTGACACTCTCCTTGGACTTCCCGCAGAAAGAGCAACGCAGGTGCTTATCGCTGGGCGTCGTCATCCTGTCCTCCCACCTCTACGACTTCTCATTCTCGTCAACGCCGAGATCGCTCTTCTTGACGATGATCTCGTCGATCAGGCCGTACTTCACCGCCTCCGCCGGTGACATGAAGCGGTCGCGATCCGCGTCGTCGGCGACCTTCTCGATCGGCTGCTTGGTGTGCTTGGCGAGGATCTCGTTGATGCGCTCGCGGGCGTAGAGGATCTCTTTGGCCTGGATCTCGATGTCGGAGGCGCTCCCCTGGGAGCCGCCCGACGGCTGATGGATCATGATTCGCGAGTTGGGGAGCGCCGAGCGCTTGCCTTCGGCGCCGGCCGCCAGCAGCAGCGCCCCCATCGATGCAGCCATGCCCATGCAGATCGTCGACACCGGGGCCGTCATGTACTGGATCGTGTCGTAGATGGCGAGGCCCGCGTAGACGCCTCCGCCGGGGCAGTTGATATAGAGGTAGACGTCCTTCTCGGCGTTCTCCGCCTGAAGGAAGAGGAGCTGCGCGATGATGACGTTGGAGACATCATCGTTGATCGGGGAGCCGAGGAAGACGATCCGGTCCATCAGCAAGCGCGAGAAGATGTCGTAGACCTTTTCGCCGCGGCTGGAACGCTCGATCACGTATGGTGCGTATAGCGGCATGGCTCTGATCCTACTCCGTTAGGTGACGCCGGCGCTGCCCTCAGGACCCGCCGACCGAAATCTCGGACTGTGCCTTCAGGTACTCGAAGACCTTCTCCTCCGTGATACGTCGCTCGAGGTCGCGCAACTCGCCCGACTTCGCCATTCGGGCCCGAACCTCGCCCACCTGCCTGCCCACTCGCTTGGCCAGCTCCTGCAGCCGCTCCTGCACGTCCTCTCGGGTCGCCTCGAGGCCTTGCTCCTCAGCCACCCGCTGGATGATCAAGGTCCGTTTAATACCCCACTCGGCGGTCGGACGTGCCTGCTCCCGGGCCTGGTCGACCAGGTCGGGGTCGGCGTCCTCGGGCGGCGGCCCGACCAGGGCATCCAGGTAACGCTCGATCATCGAGTCGGGCACGTCGAAGGGGTTGGCCTGCATTATGCTCTCGACGATCTCGTGGTCGAGCTTGGCCTCCACCTCTTGCTCCTTGTGGCGGAGGAGGTCTTGGCCCACTGCCGCACGCAGCGCCTCCACATCCTCGAAGTCACCTAGTGACCGGGCGAACTCGTCGTCGAGCGGTGGTAGCTCCTGCTCCAGCACCTGTCTCAGCTCGACTCGCAGACGCCGGCTCTTCCCCCGCTGCTCCTCGTCCTCGAAGTCGTCCGGGAAGCTGACCGTGAACTCGTCCGCACTCTCGGGCTCCAGCGTCATGATCGCGGCTTCTACGTCCGGGATCGCGCGGCCCTCGCCGAGGGTGAAGCGGTACGGTTGGCCCTCCGCCTCCGGCTTCTCCTGCTCCAGCGGCGTGATCTCCACCTCGACGCTATCACCGGCCGCGGGCTTCCGGGCCACCGGCTTCCACAGCGCCTGCTGCCGGCGCAGCACGGCGAACTGCGCATCGATCTCTTCGTCGCTGACCGTCACCTGCGGCCGGCTCAGGCGGAAGCCCCCCACCCGATCCAGCTTGATCTCCGGACGGATGTCGAACGCCACCTCGAACGTCAGCTCCGAGTCCGGGTCGTAGGCCACCTTCGCCACCCGCGGAGCGCTGATCGGCTCGAGCTCCTTGGCCTTGACCGCCTCGCTGAAGGCGCTGTCGATCAGCTTCTGCTGGGTCTGCCGGTCGATCTCCGTCCCGAAGCGCGACTCCAGGTGTGCCACGGGCACCTTGCCCTTGCGGAACCCCGGGATTCTGACCCGCTTCGACAGCTGTTTGGCGACCTTCGCCCGTTCCGCCTTCACCCGGCCCTCGGGCACCGTGATGACGAGCTTGCGGCTCCACGCCGCTGTCTCTTCGACCGAGATTTGCAGATTGGTGGTAGCTTGGGACACAGGTTCCCGCCTGTCCGTGACGCTGCTGCGAGAAGTGCGAAAGGGGGGACTCGAACCCCCACGGCCAGATGGCCACCAGCTCCTAAGGCTGGCGCGTCTACCGATTCCGCCACTTTCGCAAGAAGCGGTCAGGCCGTTCCTTACATTACTTGAAAGGGCGGAAAGGTCAAGGAAAATGCGGACGGTGGCGAGCGATGCTCCCGCTCGCCACCGAGTCCAGAATCCTCACTCCTCGGGGATGAGGATGTTGATGATTCTGTGAACCAGCCCACCTTCCTCGGTCGGGCTCGGTGCCACAGCGTGCAGTGTGACGACGTCACCCGGGCTCACCTGCGAGAGGGCCCGGTCGAAGTCGGCCTCGCTGCTGATCGGCTGGTTGTTGACCCGCTGGATGAGCCAGCCGGCGGTGAGGCCCGCCTCGCTGGCGGGGCCGAAGCTGGCTACGCGGGTGACCACGACGCCGTCGAGGTCGGCGTCGGGTTCGAAGCCGGCACGTCTGGCCAGGTCGGGTGACATCTCGGCGACCTGGACCCCGATCAGGGCGTCGGCGGGCCCGGCGGCGACGGCTTCGGTTGCGGGTCCGACATCCGGCAGCTCGGCCTCGCCGAGCCGCACGTCGAAGCTGAGCCGTTCGCCGTAGCGGATGACGTCGACCGTGACCCGCTCGCCGGGCTCGTAGGAGGCGATGAGGCGCTGGAGTTGGCCGACACGCTCCACGGGCCGGCTGTCGAGAGCGACGATCACGTCGCCGCGCTCGATACCGGCCTTCTCGGCGGGGCTGTCATCGGGAAAGTCCTGGACGACCGCGCCGCGTGGCTCGGGCAGTCTGAAGGCCCGGGCGTCCGCGGTTGTGACCTCCTGCACGTTGACGCGCAGCGCCGCGCGCCTCACGCGGCCATGCTCGAGCAGGTCCTCCATCACGTCGCGCGCCAGGCTGATGGGGATGGCGAAGCCGTAGCCCTGGTAGAAGCCGGTGGTGCTCTGGATGGCGGTGTTCACGCCGATGACCTCACCGCGGTAGTTGACCAGCGGGCCACCCGAGTTGCCGGGGTTGATGACGGCGTCGGTTTGGATGAGGTCCTCGATGGCGTAGCCGGTGCCGGCGGCCTGCTGGATCAGACCCAGCCGCCGTCCTTTCGCGCTGACGATGCCCGCGGTGACGGTAAAGGGTAGCTCGGAGCCCAGCGAGCTGCCGGGGTTGCCGATCGCCAGCACGAACTCGCCGACGGCGGTGAACTCCGAGTCCCCGATCTTCGCCGTGGGCAAGTTCTGCCCATCGATCTTGAGAACGGCGATGTCGGTGGTCGGGTCGCGACCGACGAGTCGCGCTATGTATCCGCGACCGTCGGTCAGCTCGACCTCGATGCGATCGGCGTTGGCCACCACGTGGTTGTTCGTGATTATGTAGCCGTCCTCGGAGACGATGAAGCCGGAGCCTCGGCCCAGTGGCACGTCGAACGGTGTATCCAGATCGGGGTGCGTCGGTCCGAACAGCTCCTCGAATCGCTGAGGCAGGCGGGCGCGCTGCGGCGTCCCACGCGTGCTCACCGAGACCACCGCCGGCGTGACCGTGTGCGCGATGTCCACGAACGCCCGGCTCACCTCTGCCAGACGGTCCAGCCCCGCCATGTCCGACGCCGGCTGCTGCGGTGAGGCGTCGGGCTCGGCCGCCGGCTCGGCGAGCGTCGGGCCCGAGCTGGGCGGCTGCCAGGCGGTGCTCGCCATCGCCGGGCTGGCCGCTTCGCCGCCGCGCGCCCAGCGGAGGCCCGCGGCGAGCCCCAGGCCCAGTGCCAGAGCGAGGACTGTGAAGAGCACGAAACGGAGCTTGCTGCGAAGTGGATCGTTCATCGAGAGTACCTTCCTGCGATTTCCGGAACTGACATTGAGTTGCCAAATACTACGTGCCGACGCGCGCTGCGGTTCCGGCGCCGGCCGAAATATACAAGGCCGGGGCCCCACGCGAGGGGCCCACTCTTCCAGATGCCCAAGGCAGGCGAATCGTCGCTGATCCTACTCCTTCTTCTCCTTGTTCTCATCGACGATCTCGTAATCGGCCTCCACGACCTCGGGCTCGGCTTCGCCCTCCGCGCCACCCGCTGTCTCGGCACCGCCGGCCCCAGCGCCCGCCGTCGCCGCCTGCGCTTCGTACAGCTTCTGGCCGGCCGCCGAAAACGCCTGCATCAGCTCGTCGTGTGCCCGATTGAGCTCCGGTAGCTCCTGGCTCTCCTTCAGCACCTTCTTCGCTCCCTCGAGCGCTTCGTCGAGGCGCTTCTTGGTGCTCTCATCGAGCTTCTCCGCCCACTCGGCCGAATCCTTCTCGACGCGGTAGATCAACGTGTCGAGCTTGTTGCGCAGCTCGATCAATTCGCGTGCCGCCTGATCCTCCTTCGAGTGCTCCTCCGCCTCTTTGACCATCCGCTCGATCTCGGTATCGCTGAGGCCGGAGGTCGCTTCGATGCGAATCGACTGCTCCTTTCCGGTCGCTCGATCCTTCGCCGAAACGTGCAGGATCCCGTTGGCATCGATGTCGAAGGTGACCTCGATCTGCGGCATGCCGCGCGGGGCCGGCGGAATACCGGTGAGCTGGAATCGCCCGATCGTCTTGTTCTGCACCGCCATCGGCCGCTCACCCTGCAGCACGTGGATATCCACCGTGGTCTGGTTGTCCTCGGCTGTGGAAAACACCTCCATCTTCTTGGTCGGGATCGTCGTGTTGCGCGGGATCAGCACGGTCATCACGCCGCCCAGCGTCTCGATGCCCAACGACAGCGGCTCCACGTCGAGCAGCAGGACCTCGCTCACCTCGCCGGCCAGCACGCCCGCCTGGATCGCCGCGCCGACCCCCACGACCTCGTCCGGGTTGACGCCCTTGTGAGGGTCCTTGCCGAAAAAGTCGCGCACGATCTCCTGGATCTTCGGGATCCGCGTCGAACCGCCGACCAGGATCACCTCGTTGATCTTCTCCGGCTTGAGCTTCGCGTCCTCGAGCGCCTTCTCCATTGGCGGAATTACCGCCTGCATCAGGTCTTCGGTCAATTGCTCGAATTTCGCGCGCGTCAGCCTCATGTTCAGGTGCTTCGGCCCCGATTGGTCTGCGGTCACGAACGGCAGGTTGATGTCGGTCTCCATCGTCGTGGAGAGCTCGCACTTCGCCTTCTCCGCCGCCTCCTTCAGACGCTGCAGCGCCATCGGGTCTTTCGACAGATCGATCCCCTGGTCCTTCTTGAACTCGTCGACCAGCCAGTGGATGATCCGCTCGTCGAAGTCGTCACCGCCCAGGTGCGTGTCGCCGTTCGTCGACTTCACCTCGAACACGCCTTCGCCGAGCTCCAGGATGGTGATGTCGTACGTGCCACCGCCCAGGTCGAAGACCGCGATCGTCTCGTCCTTCTTCTTCTCCAGCCCGTAAGCCAGCGACGCCGCCGTCGGCTCGTTGAGGATCCGCAGAACCTCGAGCCCCGCGATCTTGCCGGCGTCCTTGGTCGCCTGGCGCTGCGAGTCGTTGAAGTAGGCTGGCGTCGTGATCACCGCCCGGGTCACCGGCTGGCCCAGATAGTCCTCGGCCGTTTGCTTGAGCTTCTGCAGCACCATCGCCGAGATCTCAGGCGGCGATTACATCGTGTCGTCGATCGACACGAACGGCCGGTTCTGACCATCGCACTCCACCTTGTACGGGTAGCGGTTGATCTCCTTCTCGAGCTCGTCGCACGTGCAGCCCATGAACCGCTTGATCGAATACACGGTCCGAATCGGATTCGTGATCGCCTGGCGCTTCGCTACCTGACCCACCAGACGCTCGCCGTCCTTGGTGAAGCCGACCACCGATGGCGTGGTGCGGGATCCTTCCTGATTCGCTATCACCACCGGGTCGCCGCCCTCCATGACCGCCACCACGGAGTTCGTCGTGCCCAGGTCGATGCCGATGACTTTGCCGCCGTTCTTGGCCATCTCATGCCCCTACTGTTTGAATTGACACAGGCGCCCCCGCGAACCGCCCGTCCTCGCGGACGCCGGGCCTGGGGTGCGCTCGACCATACCCTATCGGGGTTCGCCAGGGTGCAACCCGCGTGCCAGGACCGGGGCCGGAAACCGCCGCAAAATACCGACAATCTGGCGTGTCAACGGTCTGCCATGCCAAACCGGCAGGCCGCCTGCCGGACCTCCCGGCTCGGTTGACGGCCGATGGCCCCGGCCGTACGTTGCCGGCGGCATGTTCCCCTACAAGGATGACAACCCGACCGAGCTGACGCCGTTTTTGACGGTCGGCTTGATCATCGCCAATGTGACGGTCTGGGTCCTGGTTCAGGGGATGGGGGTCAACCTGGCGGCGAGCGTCTGCGAATACGGTCTGATCCCCGTGGAGGTCACCGGCCGTGCCGTCGAAGGGCCGGAGGTTTGCCGGCTGGGGGGCCTGACGCGGGCGGCGGTCGTCACCTCCATGTTCATGCACGGAAGCTGGATCCACCTGCTCACCAACATGATGTTCATGTGGGTCTTCGGGAATAACATCGAAGACTCGATGGGGCACATCCGGTTCCTGGTCTTCTATTTTCTGTGCGGGTTTGCCGCGGCGGCGGCCCACGTGGTGCTGAACGCCAGCTCTGCGATCCCCACCGTGGGTGCGTCGGGAGCGATCAGCGGCATACTCGGCGCTTACATCCTGCTCTATCCGCAGGTCCGCGTCCACGTTTTCTTTCCGCCGTTCTGGATTCTGCCCATGCGGGCCTACGTGGTGCTCGGCTACTGGATCGTGATCCAGCTCTTGATGGGACTGGCCGAGCGTGGCGGGGGCGGCGGCGGCGGTGTGGCCGTCTGGGCCCATATCGGCGGCTTCTTCGCCGGGCTGATACTGGTCAACTTCTTCCGGCGCCCACAGCTGGTCGGTGCCAAGCGGGAGGGCGTGCGGCTCGACCGGCACGAGATACGCCGGCACCACTATTGGTGGTGATGGGATTCAGCGATTCTCGAATTCCGAATCCCAGAATCATCGGCTCCCCGAATCCCCGACTCCCGAATTCCCGATCCCGACCCAGTGGTTCAAGGGGCCATGCCCTGCTCCCAGCCCCGGTGCCATCTCGATGGCGCGCTGGGTGTAGATCCGCGCTCGGCGGACGGCTTCGACGCGGGACCAGCCGAGGGCCAGCCCGGCGCAGATCGCCGCCGACAGCGTGCAGCCGGTACCGTGAGTGTGCTTGGTGTCCAGTCGTGGACCTTGCCATTCGTGCCAGTCGGCGCCGTCGAGAAAGAGATCGACGAGCAGCTCGCCGCCCAGGTGCCCGCCTTTGACCAGCACCGACTGCACGCCTCGTTCGGTCAGGATCTCCGCCGCTGCCCGCATATCGGCCGCCGTCTCCACCGGCCGCCCGGCGAGTATCGCGGCTTCCGGGAGGTTGGGAGTGATGACCTCCGCCAGGGGCAGCAGCTGCGTCATTAGAGCGGCGACCGCGTCCTCCTCGAGCAGGCGGTCACCGCTCTTCGCCACCATCACGGGATCGACGACCAGGTGCGCGAGCCCGGTCTCCCGGATCGCCTCGGCAACGGCCGCGATGATCGGCGCGTCCGCCAGCATCCCCGTCTTGGACGCCGCGGGTCGGAGGTCCTCGGCCACGGCGCGGATCTGATCCGCCACCACCTCCGGGTCGGTCTTCTGGATCGCTCGGACGCCGACGGTGTTCTGTGCCGTGATCGCCGTGACGGCCGAGGTGCCGAAGACCCCGAACGCCTGAAACGTCTTGAGGTCGGCCTGAATGCCGGCGCCACCGCCGCTGTCGCTGCCGGCGATCGTCAGTGCTACCTGTCGCGCTGTCATGGGACTCCCTTCCGTCTGATCCCGTGCTGAACCACTTTGTCGGTGCCCGCCCGCGCGGGCCAGGAAGAACGGCTGCCATGATATCTCGACGCCAAGCGAAGCTGATCCGGAAGCTGAAGTCGCGCAAGCGACGCGATCAAGAGCTCGCCTTTCTGGTGGAAGGCGTGCGGCTGGTCGAGGAGCTGTTGGCCAGCGGCTGGCAGGTGGAGTTCGCGGTCACCGCACCGGCGCTCTCCGAGACGCCGCGCGGTCGGCAGCTGCTCGAGGCCGTGGACCGAGCAGGCTGGGACCGGGCGGAGGTCTCGGACTCCGAGCTGAAGGAGCTGGCCGACACGGAGATGCCCCAGGGGGTGCTCGCCGTCGCGCGCCGGCCACTCCGCCGGCTCGCGGCGTTCGATCCGCCGGCGCGCGCCGCCCTGCTCGTCTTCGATCGGGTGGCCGATCCGGGCAACCTGGGCACGCTGTTGCGCGCCGCGCAGGCGCTGGGCGTGGCCTGGGCCGTGGCGCTGCCGGGGACGGTCGACCCCTGGAACCCGAAAGCGGCACGCGCCTCGGCGGGCGCTCTCTTTCGGCTTCCCGTCTCGCAGGAGGGTTGGCCCGAGGTCATGGCCTGGCTGCGCGAGCGCGAGTTCGCCATCTTCTGCGCCGATTCGGCCGGGGACCCGGTGGCACGGCTCGGCGGCGATCCCCCGATCCGCTTCGCGCTGGTTCTGGGGAACGAACCGTCCGGCCTGTCGCAGGAGGTGCGGCGCGACGCTGACCGGCT
>JASFTY010000135.1:0-9311 GCA_050050535.1 Gemmatimonadales bacterium
CGGCGTGCGCGATCGCCACTTTCAGCGAGTTGAGCACGATCTCGTCGCGACTCCTACGGTTCGCTCCGCCTGGGATAGCCACCGAGAGAACATCGATGCCGTTCTTTCCCAGCTTCTCGTACGGAAGCGATGTCGACCTGCCCACGGACGAAAGCACGTCGTACGACTTCCCGTCGTCGTCGTAACCGACTATCAGTCCCCATTCCACATCGGCGACGTCCCAGACGATGGCGGGCGTGCCCCGGCCGATCCCCTCGACTATCGCCGCGTGAGCCTCCTCCTGCCGCTGCTTCTCCAGCGCCCCGTCATCCCACATGCGACTGATGTACCTGCACTCATAGCCCGCCTGCTCCATCGCCTCGGGCAGGACGTCGGCCCAGTTGAAGATGCTCATCGCGCTGGGACAGAAGACCTCGTTGACGAAGCTCCTGAACGCGAAGCCGCTGCCCCCCATCAGCCAGGCGGGTTCGAGCGATCCGGCGACGTGGTTGATGGCCGTCGCCAGGCAGGCCGTGTAGGAATGGCAGATGCCGGGCTCGCCGTGTTCCTCGGCCTTGCGATCCACATACCACTCGATGCCTTCGATTCTCTTGCGGTACATAGGACTTCCTCCGGGGCCTCGACCAGGCGCTCTCCTTCATCCCCGCTGCCGTCTCACTCGCCACCTATCCGCACGAAACGGATGCCCCTGACACGACCCGCATCGAGGACGAAGCTCTCCGGTCGGCCGCTACCGTCTCGCTCGAACGTTACACGCGCACCCTCGACTTCGAACTCATCGGTCCCCGTCGGTCGGATCGGTACGGGGGCGCGGCGGCCCCTCTGGACCCTCAGCTCCCCCTCCTCCACGTAGATCCGGTAGGCGGAGTCGAGCTCATCGCTGTGATATGTGCCGGCGAACGCCGCCAGCTCGGCCACGGTGTACTCCGGGGCCTCGGCCGCCTCCGACTCACTCCTCCCGCCGCCGCGCCCCTCGCGCTCTTCCACGGGCTCCAGCAGGTCGGCTAGGTAAACGTCGGCCACACGCTCGGCCAGCCGGCTCGGGCTGGCCGAAGCCAGATTGCACAGGCAGATCACCGAGAAACGTTGCTCAGGGAAGCGGATCATCTCCGCGCGGAAGCCGACCCACGCTCCGCCGTGTCGCACGGTGGCGAGCCCGCGGTACGAACCGTGGACGAGGCCCAGCGCGTAGTCGAGCGTGTCGCCGCTCGCCAGCACGCCGCGTTGCAGCATCGTCCGCAAGAACTCCTCGCCGCCGACCCGTGGCCCGTAGAAGTTCCTGTCCCACAGCAGCAAATCCTCGACCGTCGTGAACACGCCGCCGTCGCCCACCATGTCGAGGGTCGTCATGCTGATCCGGAAGCCGCCGCCGTCTACCGGCGCATAGCCGCTGGCGCGGTTGGCGACGATCTCCTTGTGGTCGTCGTGGAAGTGGGTGTGGGTCATCCCCAGCGGGCGGAAGATGTGCCGCCCCGCATACTCGCGCAGCGACAGGCCGGTGGCGCGCCTGATTATCTGCGAGATCAGGAAATAGCCCGAGTTGCTGTACAAGAACTTCGAGCCCGGCTCGAAGTTCGTCGCCTGCTGGCGCGCCACCATCGCCACAACCTCATCGTCGGTGAACCAGTCGTCCTCGCGAAGACCCGCCAGCCGCATCAGCCCTATATAGTCACGAATGCCGCTCGTGTGATGCAGCAGGTCACGGATCGTGATCGTCGTCCCGTAGCCCGGCAGCTCGGGCAGATATCCCCGGATGTCGTCGTCGAGCGACAGCTCGCCGTTCTGTGCCGCCAGCACAACGGCCGCCGCGGTGAACTGCTTGGACGTCGACCCGATCCGAAACACGCTGGCCGGCGTTATCGCGACGCCCAGATCGAGGTTCGCCATACCGTAACCGCGGGCGTAGATCAGCTCACCGGAGCGGATCACGCCCAGCGCGCAGCCCGGCGAGCCCGTACGATCGTACTCGGCGAAGACGCTGTCGACGCGTGGAGCGATCGCCGCGCTGTCCGGTTCGCCCTGCTGCGCGGAGACCGTCGCCGGCGCCGCCGCGATCCCGGCGACGATGATCGAAACGAAGACGCGCACTAGCTTGCGCATGGCTGACCTCCCAGTGAACCGGCGGCGCCGGTGGTTTCCCGCTCGGCCACCGCGCCACAGATTGTCCGGTTATGAGGATCCCTCACAGATCACTGACTTTCTGGATATTCGTCGGCCTGTTCGCCGGGTTGCTCGCCGGCTGGGTGTTCGGTGAGGCGATCGTACCGGTCGCCGAGCCCCTGTCCGACGTCTTCCTCAGGCTGCTCCGCATGGCGATCATGCCGCTGATCATCACGTCCCTCACCGCCGCTGTCGTCAGCGTCGGTGAGCGGAAGAACCTCGGCCTGCTCGGTGCGCGGACATTCGCATACTACATAGCCAGCAGCCTCATGGCGATACTGGTCGGACAGACCCTGGTGAACGTACTGAGGCCCGGGCTCGGGTCGGCGATCGAGTTCGAGGAGACCGTCACCGAGATACCGGCGGCCGAGGGGAGCGTCAGGGACCTCCTACTGCGGATCATCCCGGAGAACCCGTTCCAGTCGCTTGCGGAAGGCGATGTCCTACCGGTCATCTTCTTCTGCATCCTGTTCGGCTACTTCATCACGCAGCTCAAGGAACCACACAAGACACAGTTGGGCGAACTGTTCCAGGCGGCCTTCCAGGCGATGATGAAGATGACTCGGCTGGTGATCTGGTCGGCACCGCTCGGGGTCTTCGGCATAAACGCGACGATCGTCGCGACGACGGGCTTCGAGGCCTTCAGGTCGCTGGGGTTTTACTTTCTCGTCGTCTTGATCGGACTGTTCATCCACGCCACCGTCACCCTGCCGCTATTCGTGCATATCGTCACACGCAAGAACCCGTGGCGGCACTACAAGGGTATGCCACCGCCGCTGGTCACCGCCTTCTCGACCTGCTCCACGATCGTGACCTTGCCGCTCACGATGGAGGCGGTAACCAAGAACTCGAAGGTGTCGGACAAGATCGCCTCGTTCGTGCTGCCGATCGGCGCCACCGTCAACATGGACGGTACAGCGCTCTACGAATGCGTCGCCGTGATCTTCATCGCCCAGGTCTACGGCTTCGCGCTCTCCTTCGACCAGCAACTGATCATTGTCGTTACCGCGCTACTCGCCTCGATCGGCGCCGCCAGCGTCCCGATGTCAGGCCTGGTGATGATGTCGATCATACTCACCGCAGTGGGACTGCCGCTCGAGGGTGTCGCGGTCATCCTGGCCGTGGACCGCGTCCTCGACATGTTCCGCACCACGGTGAACGTGCTCAGCGACTCCTGCGGTGCGGTGATCGTGGCCAAGCTGAGTGGCGAGGAAGTACTGACCGACTAGCCCCGGTCCGGCAAGGTCAAGGTGGCGACGCAGCCGCTGCGGTCGCCGCGATTCCGCAGCTCGAGGGTGCCGCCGTGGCCCTCGGCGATCTGACGACTGAGGACCAGGCCGATCCCGGAGCCGCCACGCCGTGTGCTGTAGAAGGGCACGAACAGGTTCTTGGTCTCGGAGAGCCCGGGCCCTTCATCCCGTACCCAAACCTCCAGCTTGCCGTCATCGCGCCGCCAGCCGACCTCCACGCCGCCGCCCGTCTCCAGCGCCGCGTCGACCCCGTTGCGAACCAGATTGATGAGCAGTTGGTCGAGCTGGTCCCCATCGGCGAGTACCGTCACGTCGGGGCCATCACACACGGTCACCGGCAGTCGCGTCTCGAGCTCGGCGATACGGTGGACCCAGGCCCTGACCTCCACCGGACTCGGCTCCGGCGGCGGTAGCCGCGCCAGGTCGGCGTACGAGGCCATGAAGCGGCTCAACGCCTCGGAGCGACCGGCGATCACCTTCAGGCCCTGCTCGACATCTTCGTCCAGGTCGGCGGGCCGCGGCTGGCGCCGCGTCAGGCTCAGCAGGCTCTCCGCCGTCGACTTGATCGGGGCGAGCGAGTTGTTGATCTCGTGACTCAGCACACGGATCAACCGCTTCCACGCCTGGCGCTCTTCCTGCCGCAGCGCCTGGCTGAGGTCGGCCAGCACCAGCAGCCGGTGGGGTACGCCCCCTTGCCGGAACGTCGTCTGCCGCACGTCCCAGCGCCCCAACCGGCCCTGAAACGTCAGGTCCATCGTCCCGGGACTCTCGTTCAGCGGCCGGGAGAGGCCGAGCGAATCTGCGTCGCGACCGATCAGCCTCTCCAACGGCTCGTCCAGCAGGCGTTCAGCGGCACGATTGGCGAGCCGCAATCGGCCCACCGCGTCGAAGGCGAAGACCGCGACATCGATCTCCTCCATCACGCGACGCAGGAGCGCCGTCGCCTCCAGCGCGCCGAGCCGCTGCCCTCGAAGCGTCTCGCCCAGGATGTTCGCTTCCAGCATGGCGAGCCCCAGCGGGCCCCTGGGGCTGCTGCGCCTGGCCCTGATCGAGTAGTCGCCCTCGCGCAACCCGGCCAGCATGTTCGACAGTGTCTGCAGGGGCCGGATGACGCGCTCCCTCACCGCGAACGCGTAGCCCAGCCAGACCGAGGCGACCAACAGAGTGAAGGTCCACTGGACCTTGCTCGAGTAGTCACCGACCCAGAGCAGGACCGTCGCCACGAGCGTACCGGGCAGCCCGGCGATCAGCGTCATAACGAGTATGCGCTGTTCGTGGCGCAGTCTGATCATACGCCGTCTCTAGTGTGGTAGGTCGTAACGTTGGAGACGCCGGTACAGCGCGCTGCGGCTGAGCCCGAGCGCCGTGGCCGCCTGGCTCACGTTGCCGCCGTGGCGCTCGAGCGCCTTCTGGATAAGATAACGCTCGGCTTCCTCCAATTTCATCTCCTCGAGCGGCGCGGCGCCATCGCTCCGCGAGCGCAGCCCCAGATCCGACGCACGGATCATCGTTCCGCGCGCCATCAGCACGGCACGCTCGACCACATGCTCCAGCTCGCGCACGTTGCCCGGCCACGTATGCTCCAGCAACGCCTGCATCGCGTCCGTCTCGAAGCGCTCGACAGGCTTCCGGTAGCGCTCAGCCATCCGTAGGAGGAAGTTGTTGGCGAGCAGCGGGATGTCTTCGCGTCGCTCGCGCAACGACGGTAGCTCGATCTCCACCGTATTCAGCCGGTACAGCAGGTCTTCCCGGAATCGCCCCTCCGCCACCTCTTCGAAGATACTGGCGTTGGTGGCCGACAACAGTCGGACATCGACGTGGCGCGTCTTCGACGAGCCGACCCGCTGTAGCTCGCCGGTCTCCAGTACACGCAGCAGCTTCGCCTGCTGCTGGAGCGGGACGTTGGCGATCTCATCCAGGAAAAGCGTCCCGCTGTGCGCCAGCTCGAAACAGCCGATGCGGTCCGTCTTGGCGTCGGTGAAGGCGCCCTTCACATGCCCGAACAGCTCGCTCGCGAACAGGGTCTCCGAGATACCGCCGGCGTTTATCGTAACCAGCGGCCGCGCCGCTCGGTCGGAAGCCGCGTGCAGCCACCGCGCTACGACATCCTTGCCCGTCCCGTGTTCGCCGCTGATCAGAACATTGGCGTCCGATGCGGCGACCCGCTCCATGATCTCCAGCACCGGCTGCATCGCACGTGACTCCGCTATCAGCTCGGGCAGTTCCTTCTCCCGCAGCCGCAGACTCTCGTGCTCCAGACGCTGGCCCTTGCGCAGGGCGCGTCCGAGCTCGACCTGCGTGCGCAGTGTGGCGAGCAATCGCGCGTTGTCCCACGGCTTCTGCACGTAGTCGCGGGCGCCGCGCCGCATCGCCTCGACCGCCGTCTCCACGCTCCCCCAGGCGGTCATCACGATCACCGGCAGTGTATCGTCCAGCCCCCGTATGGTAGCGAGCAGATCGAGTCCCTCGCGGCCCGAAGTCGTATCGCGACTGTAATTGAGGTCGAGTAGGACGGCGTCGAAGTCCTGCGACTCGATTGCCGACCGGACGCCGGCCGGCGACGTGGCGGTCTCGATCCCGAAGCCTTCGCCCTTCAGCAGCAGGCGAAGAGCCTGCAGCACATCCGGCTGGTCGTCGGCAATCAGGACGCGGTAACTGGGAAAGGGTTCCACTGGTGGCCGAATAATTCTCAGGGGTGAACTCGACATTCTACAGCCGACAGTCGATTACCGAGGTTCGGCTCCCTACTCGCCGCACGACGTCCGACACAGGACGTTCTCCGCCGAACGCCGGACGTTGGCAGTCGACAGTCGAGGAAAAGCCGAGAATCGATAGTCGGCTGCCGGCTGTCGAATGTCGACGTTGTCTCTAGACGTCGAACCCGCTCTCTTCCAGTTCCTTCAGCTTCTCGCCGTTCGCCTCGCTGACGATCTGGCCGTCGAACAGGTTCAGCGTGCGATCGGCGAAGTGGGCGTAGCGTGGATCGTGCGTTACCATGCAGATCGTCGAGCCCTCACCGTGCAACTCGCGGAGCAGATCCATCACCGCGTTGCCGTTCTTCGAGTCCAGGTTACCCGTCGGCTCATCGGCGAGCAGGATCGACGGCTGGCCGACGAGGGCGCGCGCGACCGCCACGCGCTGCTGCTGACCGCCCGAGAGTTGCGCCGGGTAGTGGTTGATCCGGTGTGCCATCCCCACGCGTTCCAGCGAGTCATGGACCCGCTGTTTCCGCTCGGCCGACGGCATGCCACGATAGGTCAGCGGAAGCTCGACGTTCTCGTAGACCGTCAGATCGCCGATCAGGTTGAACGCCTGGAAGATGAACCCGATGTGCTGGTTACGGATACGGGCGCGCTGCGATGCTGTGAGGCTCGCCACCGCCTCACCGTCGAGCGAGTATTCACCGGTGGTCGGCGTATCGAGGAGCCCGAGGATTGACAGCAGTGTGGTCTTGCCACAGCCCGAAGGACCCGCGATGGCCACGTACTCGCCGTTCCGGATCTCGAGGTGAATGTCGCTCAGCGCGTGTGTCTCCAGCTCCTCGGTGTAGAAGACCTTGCCTACCGCTTGCAGCTGGATCAGGGAATCTCCGTTCTGACTAGCCATGGCTCTGCTTTCGCTCTCGTTTCGAGTTCATCACCTAAGCCGTACCCGGTCGTACTCATCCCAGGTCGACATGTCACTCACGATTACCTCGTCGCCCTCTACCAAGCCTTCAACGATCTCTATCGTATTGACCGATGCGCGACCCAGCCGCACCTGGACGCGCACGGCCGCATCACCGCCCTCGACTACTTTGAACAGTCCGACCAGGCTGTTCGCCTGCCCGTAGGTCGGCCGCGACACGTAGAGGACATCGGTCAGACGCTCGATCTCTATGGTCCCGTCGATGCTCAGGTCGGGACGCGCCTCTCTGGGCAACTCGCCCTCGAGGCGAACATCGACGGTCACGCTGCCGCCGGCCACCGCGGGATCGATGCGGCTCACTCGCCCCTCGATGGTGTCGTTGCGCGTGTCGATCAGCGCCAGCTGGCCGATCGCGACGTCCCGTGCTTGGGTCTCGGGGATCCGCACTTCCGCCCTCAGCCGGCCGGGCTGGACGATCCGCGCCAGTTCGTCACCCGGCCTCACCCACTGGCCCGGTTCCAACGGCAGGTCGGCCAGCACGCCGGAGACGCCGGCCACGACCCTCATCGAGGCGACGAGGTTCTCCTTGAACTCGGCGATCGAGCGCAATCGCTCGACCTGTGCTCGCTGCGCCGCCAACTGCGTCTCCACCGCGTTGTTCATGACGGCCAGCCGCTGGCGCTCGATCTCCAGCCGCTGCTCCAATTCCTCCGCCCGGTCCCGGGAGCCCTGCAGGTCGAGCTCGGAGATCAGGCCCCGATCCGCCAGCTCCTCGTCGCGCCTGACGTTTCGCATCGCCTCCCGGTACTGGGCGAGCACCGTTGCCACCAGCCCTTCCTGGCTGAGTTGCTGGTTCTGGAGCTGGGTCTGCAGATCGACCAGCCGCGCCTGCTCCGCCGTCAGCTGGCGCTGTGCGTCCAGTGCCTGGATCTCGACGTCCGGGTTGCTGAGCTCCAGCAGCACCGTCGAGCTATCCACTTGGGCCCCAGGCAGTACCAGCCTCCGCTCAACGCGTCCCGCCGTCAGCGACGCGATATAGCGCACGTCCTCCGGGACCAGCGTCCCCGGGCCGCGGACCTGCCGGACCATTTCGCCGCGCTTCACCACGTCGGTCCAGATGCTCGACCGGTCGACGCCGGGGGCGGCGGGCCCCAACCGGCCCAGCGCCACCGTGATCACGACGACGACGACGATCCCGATGCCGAGGTAGACCCAGCGCTTGGTCTTTCGCCGCGGTTCCCGCTTGATATCCACTCAACTCACCCCTGTGAGGTGAAAACCCGTGCTCTCAGTCTCTCATACGGATCAAGCCCCTGCTTGGATTCGCAGGGGGAAGATCCGTGCCACGACGGGCGCCGCACTACAGCGCCGAAACGCAATGGGAACCGGGGCATCCCGGCCCCGGGCCCGCCGCGGGGTGTCCCTCTGTGGGATCGGCCCATCCCAAAATCGGACACCTCGAACCGCAGGGCAAGCGATCTGCCGGCCGCCCCGGCCCAGCCGTTCGCCAGGCCCTCCCGCTAATGTTGGATACTCCACGGCGAGCCAGGGTTGGCCACTGGATCCGTCGGCGTTCGGAGGTCTTAGAGGTGGTGCCGCCGCTTCCGGGTCAGCCGGGCGGCGCTGCGGGGGGAGAGGCGGTCTCCAGCGGCTGCGGCGGCCCTGACGATGTGCAGCGGTACCTCTCGTAGCCCGCCTCACTGCGGACGAGCAGGAGCATCTCTGTAGCCTCGTTCTCCAGGTCGACCGCGATCAGCGCACCGTCGTACAACTGGGTGATGGATTCGACCGGTGTGTGGCCGATCACGTGGATATCGCTGTCGTATCCCGCGAGAACCTGATCGAGGATGGGCCCAAGCGTGTCGGTCTCGAGATAGCCCCGGTACCAGAACACGTTCTCGTCGTCGAAGAAGAAGTCGAGCCGCCGGAACAGCGTTACCGAGTCGAGCGGGGTGTAGGCCGCGGTGGTGTCGGCCATGCGGTAGAACCACTCCTCGCTCATGAAGGTCGCCAGCGAGTCGTCGAACTCCGAGATCGAATAGCCCGCATACTCAGGACCGACGCCACCGTGGGCCAGGAGCACGCGGTCGACCTTGATGAGCGCCGGCTTCGAGGCGAGCCACCTGCCGAGGACCGAGCTGCGCGGGTCGAACAGCTGCCAGTACGCGGCCCCATAGTTCTGCGCGATCAGCAACTCCTTCGGCGACGTGTACCGGGTGTCGTCCGTCATCGCCATGATCTCGTGGTTGCCCAGCAGGATCTGTACGCGGCCGC
>JASFTY010000136.1:0-9181 GCA_050050535.1 Gemmatimonadales bacterium
GTGAAACGCCTACAGCCGCACGTCGGCCCAGCAGGAGGGGCCGGGTGTCTCCGGTATATTGCGATTCAGTACAATACCAGGGTTCGAGAGAGGAGGAGAATACTTATGCAGATCAAGCCCCTCGCCGATCGAGTCGTCGTCAAACCGCTCGAGGAGACGGAGCAGATGAAGGGCGGCCTATACATCCCGGACACCGCCAAAGAGAAGCCGCAGCAGGGCGAAGTGGTGGCGGTCGGGCCCGGCCGAGTCAGTGACGAGGGCACGCGGATCGAGATCGAACTGAAGGCGGGCGACCGCGTGATCTACGGGAAGTACAGCGGCACGGAAGTAACCGTTGACGAGGAGGAGTATCTGATCCTGCGCGAGTCGGACGTCCTGGCCATCGTCTCGAACGGCAAGAAGTGAGTCGCGCTGGGAGCTGCGCGGTCCCGCGGCGGTAGGTGCGGGTGGCGCGAACCCATTTTGCAGGTGCTGGATTGATGCACGATAAGAGTCCGAGAGCAGGAGCGCCCTAGGAGCTGGTATCCGGGTGCTGCTAGAGTGGTAACTAGCTAAGCAGGAGGTTCAACAAGATGGCGAAGTTGCTTGAATTCGACGCCCAGGCAAGGAGCAAGCTCAAGGTCGGAGTCGACCAGTTGGCCAGAGCGGTCAAAGTCACGCTCGGCCCCAAGGGGCGCAACGTAGTGCTCGAGAAGAAGTTCGGCAGCCCGACGATCACCAAGGACGGCGTCACCGTCGCCAAGGAGATCGAGCTCGAGGAGCCCGTTGAGAACATGGGCGCCCAGATGGTCCGTGAGGTTGCCAGCAAGACGAGCGACGTGGCGGGCGACGGCACGACCACGGCGACCGTGATCGCGCAGGCGATCTTCAACCAGGGCCTCAAGGCGGTGACCGGCGGCGTCAACCCGATGGCTCTGAAGCGCGGCATCGATAAGGCCGTCGAGACCGTCGTCCAGCAGCTGAAGGAGATCTCCGTCGAGACGAAGGGCAAGAAGGAGATCGCCCAGGTCGGTGCGATATCGGCCAACAACGATGAGGAGATCGGCGACATTATCGCCGAGGCGATGGAGAAGGTGGGCAAGGACGGCGTAATCACCGTCGAAGAGGCCCGCGGTATGGACACGGAACTGGAGACGGTCGAGGGTATGCAGTTCGACCGCGGCTATCTCTCGCCGTACTTCGTCAGCGACCCCGAGAAGATGGAGGCCGTTCTCGAGGACACCTACATCCTGATCCACGACAAGAAGATCTCCACGATGAAGGACCTGCTCCCGGTCTTGGAGAAGGTCGCCCAGACCGGCAGGTCGCTGCTGATCATCGCCGAGGACATCGAGGGCGAAGCACGGGCGACCCTGGTCGTCAACAAGCTGCGCGGCACGCTGAAGGTCTGCGCCGTGAAAGCGCCCGGCTTCGGTGATCGCCGGAAGCAGATGCTGCAGGACATCTCGATCGTGACTGCCGGCCAGGTGATCAGCGAGGAGGTCGGCTTCAAGCTCGAGAACGCGGTTCTCGGCGACCTCGGGCAGGCGAAGCGCATCGTGGTGGACAAGGACGCGACCACGATCATCGACGGTGCCGGCACCGAGGAGCAGATCCAGGGCCGTATCTCGGAGATCAAGACGGCGATCGACAAGTCGACGTCCGACTACGATCGCGAGAAGCTACAGGAGCGGCTGGCCAAGCTGGCCGGTGGTGTGGCCGTCATCAACGTCGGCGCGCCCACCGAGACCGAGATGAAGGAGAAGAAAGCGCGCGTCGAGGACGCGCTTCACGCGACCCGCGCTGCGGTCGAGGAGGGCATTGTCCCGGGCGGCGGCGTGGCGTTGCTCTGGAGTCAGAAGGCGCTCGACGCGATGAAGATGAAGGACCGCGATGAGCAGATCGGCGTCGATATCGTCCGACGCGCCATCGAGGAGCCGACCCGGCAGATAGCGGACAATGCCGGTCAGGAGGGCTCGCTCGTCGTGGAGCGCATCCGCGATAAGAACGAGCTGAACTTCGGCTACAACGCGTGGACCGACAAGTACGAGGACCTGGTGAAGTCCGGTGTCATCGACCCGACCAAGGTCACGCGGTCGGCGCTGCAGAACGCTGCGTCCATCGCCAGCCTGCTACTCACCACCGAGGCGGTGGTCGTGGAGAAGAAGGAGAAGGAAGAGAAGCTTCCTGCTCCTGGCCCTGATATGGGCGGCATGTACTAGGCGCCCGGATCACGGTGGTACTAGGAGCCCGGCCGATCGGTCGGGCTCCTTTTCTTGACGTTCCGATGATGGGAGGTTCCATATTGGGGAATGGTGAACTGGTCGGGGATTCTGGAATCCTGATCAGGGGAACACTGTGCAAGGGAGGTGGGGAGGTTGAGAATCGTTGAGGCGCGGAAAGTCTACGACTTGGAGGATCGGTTGGTGGCCCTCGCTGCAGCAATATGCCGGATTGTGGCGCGGCTGCCGACGGAACGGGTCGCCGGTCACATCGCCGGGCAGCCTACGTGCTGCGGCACCGCTCCTGCCTCCAACTAGGCGGAGGCCCGGGGTGCCGAGTCGCGCCGGGATTTCGTCCACAAGATGAAGGTGTGCCTGAAAGAACTCCGTGAGACCATGACCTGGCTCAAGCTATTGAGAATGCTGGACGTCATGCAGCCGGAAACTCTTGAGCCAGCGATCGGCGAGACGGACGAGCTCATCGCCGTCTTCGTTACGAGCATCGCGACGGCCCGCCGGAGCGCCAAGCGCGGAGGAGCCTGACCGGGCCCGACTCTGAGCTTCCCCACCGCCCCGGTTCCACGGCTCCCCTGATCCACATTCGAGAATTCCCAACGGAACTGCCAATTGCCCCTTCTCCTCGGGATTTGCTGCTCAATGGCGCGTCGGCTAGATTTCGCCCATGTTGCCGCGCTCGGCCCGTACGACCCTCTCCCGGGGAGCCTGACGCCGTGCCCGTCTGCGCTCACTGTGCCACGCCTCTTCCTGACGGCAGTCAGTTCTGCTCGCAGTGCGGCACGCCCGTGCCTGGCCGCAAGCCGGACGAACCCACCTTCACACCGCAGGGCCGCGAGATCTACGAGCGCCTCAGAGAGGCGACCGAGGGCAAGTACGAGATCATCCGGGAGCTGGGCCGCGGCGGCATGGCCGTCGTCTTCCTTGGCTACCAGAAGTCGCTGGACCGGGAAGTCGCGATCAAAGTGCTGCTGCCGCTGCTGGGCTACGATCCCGAGATCGTCGAGCGCTTCACGCGAGAGGCACGCACCCAGGGCAAGCTCGATCACCCGAACATCATCCAGGTCTACGAGATCTACAACGAGGGTGGTCTGACGTTCTTCACCGTCCCCTTCATAAGCGGGGACAGTATGCGCGTGTTTCTGCGGGACAACCCGCAGCCGCCGCTCGAGAAGGTCTTCCGTTACCTGACCCAGGCGGCGGACGCACTGGCCTACGCGCACCGCCGGGGTGTCGTCCATCGCGACGTCAAGCCGGACAACATCCTCGTCGACAAGGAGCGCGACCGGGTCATCCTCACCGACTTCGGCATCGCCAAAGCGCTGAGCGCCGAGCAGACGCTCACCACGCCCGGCGACCTGTTGGGCACTCCCCAGTACATGTCGCCGGAGCAGGGTGAGGGACGGCAGGACCTGGACGGGCGGGCCGACCAGTACTCGCTCGGCCTGATCGGCTACGAGATGCTGGCCGGCCACAGGCCGTTTCGAGCGGAGAACCTGGCGGAGCTGATGTACATGCACCGCTTCGAGGAACCGCCCAGCCTGGAAGGTGTCCGACCCGACGCGCCGAGCCATCTGCGCGAGACGATCCACCGCGCCATCAGCAAGGACCGCGACGAGCGGTTCCCGACCATGGACGCCTTCCTAACGGCCCTCGAGGGGCCGTGGGAGGTCGAGATCGGGGAGGAGGATGAGGAGGGCCGGACGGAGCCGATGCCGCCCCCCGGCAGCGAGGCCACTACCGTCCGCGTACCCACACCACCCGGTACCCCGCGGCCGGGCCCCGTGGACGATACGGCGCCCGAGACGGCCGAGCCCGGGCCCGAGCTCGAGCCGACGGTGAAGACGCCGGAGCCCTGGGAGGCCGCCGCCGAGCCGACGCTGAAGACGCCCGAGCCGTCGGCGGCTCCCGTCGGCGAGCCGCCCGCCGATAGGGCGGAGCCGGAGGCGCCCGTGGCTCCCGCCAGCACCCCGCCAGGGCAGACCCCGGCGGAGGCTGCGGCCGAGGCGACCCCGGAAGCGGAGCCGTCCCTCGCCCGGCTGATGGGCGAGGCTCGACCGCGGGGCGTCCCGCGTGCCCTGATGTACGGCGGCGGCGCGGCCGTGGTGGCGGTCATCGCCGCCCTCATCATCTTCGGGCCGCTCGGGCCCACAGGCGAGCCCGAGCCCGCTGAGCCGCCTCCGTCGCAGGAGCCGGGCGCCGCGGTCGCGGAAGGGCAGGCTGCGAGCGAGCAGGGGACAGCGCCGACGACCGCCGAGCAGCGCCCCGGCCGGGAGGACGCCCCGGCCGCTGCGGCCGGGGCCGGCGATGAGTCGTTGGCGGCGGCTACCCCGGCGGCGGCCGGCGAGACGGGCGGCGCCGAGCCCGTCGTCCAGACCACGCCCGCTGCCCAGCCCAGCGAGCCGCCGCCGGACATCGGCGACAGCCCGCAGGTGCCGGATGGGACGCCTGCCCAGGTGCGAAACGCGGCGGAAGCCGCGTACCGGAACCGGAGGGGGGCGGTCGCCGCCGTGGGCACGGAGCCGCTCATCCCGCTGGACCGCCGGCTCGCTGAGGCCGACCGGCTGCTGCTCGCCGGGCAGCATGGTGACGCTCTTGCCTCGTACTCGGACCTGATTCTGGAGTACGGCTCCATGGCTGCAGCAGCCGTGCCCGCACAGGCGGCCGAGGCAGAGCAGCCTGAGCCTACCCGGGAAGAGCGACCCCAGCCGGCGGTGGACGAGGCGCTGCGGGCCGCGGCTGAGGACGCTCGGTCACAGATGAATAGCCAGCGACAGTCGGCGGTTCGGGCCGGCGCCGAGGGCGTGCTGGCCGCCGAGCTGCGACAGCTCGATGCCAGCCGGCGCGAGGCGCAGCAGGCTCTCGACGAGGGGCGGTTCGAAGAGGCACGCGACCGCTTCCAGCAGTTGAGCGACGGCTATGCAGGGCTGGCCACCCGGTCCGCCGACGAATGGCAGTCGCGAATGCGTGCGGCCAACGCCGAGATGCTGACGATCAGGGACACGGTACTCGCCCTGGGCGCCGAGCAGCGCCAGCCCGATCGCCTGGCCACGATCGATGCGACACGCGGCGAGGCGGTGTCTCTGGCTCAGAGTGGGCGGTACGCCGAGGCTGCGCCGCTGTTCCAGCAGGCAGGCGATGCCTACGCGCAGCTGGCGGCGGACCTGGAGGCGGCGCTGCAGGCCGAGGCGGAGGCGGCGGCAGCCGCGGCAGCGGCGCAGGAGCCGCAGCCGCAGCCGGAGGAAGCGCCGCCGGTCGTGGAGGAGCCGGCGGCGGTACCGGCGGAAGAGGTGATCACCGGCCTGATCGAGACCTTCCGGCAGGCGTTCGAGCAGGAGGACCTAGAGCGCATGGCGGGAGAGGTGTACAAGGCCGCGCAGGTTCCCGGCACGGACGCGATTTTCTTCCGGAGCGCCTTCTTCGACCGCGCGGACAATCTCCGCGCCCAGGCGGAGATACGGAATTTGCAGATAGCGCAGGACGGGAGTACGGCGACCGCCGACGTCAAGCTCAACCTCACCTTCACACAATCCCGGATGGGAACCTCCGGGAACCAGGAGGTGACGTTGCGTATGCGCTTTGTGCTCGACGCCGGCGGTTGGCGGCTAGAGCGTGCCGAGCAGCGCCGCTAGCCCCCGAAGCTGAACTCGAGACCGGCGCTCACCAGCAGGTCGTTCTGCCACTTCGCCTCGAGCTCGTCGGTGTCGCTACCCTTGAACCTGTAGACGTAATCCCGCACGTCCCCGCGCAGCCAAATACCGCGGGCCACCCCGTACTTCAAGCCGAAGCCCCAGGTACCTGCGACGTTGGTCGTGTTCTCGAAGATGTCTGCCGCATCCCCGCCGCGGCTCACGAAGCCGAGACCGCCGGAGACGAAGACGACGAGCGGCTCGAGCGGCGGCCTGATGAGGGCGAACACCGCGTTCACGCTTCCCAGGAACACGCTGCCGTCAACGGCATCCGATCCCGATCGCAGGTTCACGGTGATCGGCGGCCCGGGATCCGCGAACGGAACCAGCACGTCGACGTTGAGGTCGCTGAGCGCGTAGATAGCTTCGGCCTCGAACCCGAACCGCTGGCTGGGCCACACGGTGAGTCGCCCGCCGACCTGAAAGGCCGTCTTCTGCCTAAACGTCGCGGCGACGTCGCCGGCGAACGTGGGGAATTCCGGAATCGACCCGGCTGGGAAGAAGAAGATACCACTGGTCAGGTCGGAGGCGGGTAGGAACGGCCCGCCGAAGCCGCTGACGGCAAACTGCGTCTGCGCCGGCAGCGACGACGGCAACAGAGCAAGCGCGAGAGCGAGTCCTAACGCACGGTAGAGACGCATCGGGAAAACCTCCGTCCTGTGGTTTAACAGACCTGTTGGCTGGGGTCCCAAGATAGCACTCCCGGACGCAGATGGGAAAGTGGGACCGCAAGCCGTTGTGGGCCAGGAAATTGACCGCCGCAGCGCACCCGCTTATCTTGCCGGAGCTACGCGTCCCTCCCCGCACGCCCCCGCCGTATTCCGTTTGTCCCGACCCCTGAGAGGTGATCGTCGTGCACAGGAATGCGCCTTGGGCCATCGTTGCCGTGACCCTCGCCGTCACGGCCGCCGGCTGTAGTAGCGAGAACGTCACCGGGCCGGTGCAGGACAGGAACAGCGGTGGGACCGGCAACCAAATGCTCCTCGTCGAGGCCGATGTCGATCTCGAGCCGCGTATCGGCGGTTACCACGCCACCTTCGTCGTCGAGGTCCGCGACGGCGCCGGCGGCCCGGTGTCGGGCGCCGACGTGACCATCGAGTACAACTACTCCCGGATCACCCTGCCGGAGAGCGGAAACCCGGGCGTCTACACGGCAGAGCGCAGTGGGGCCGGTTCCGGAGATCTGAAGCTGGAGGTCGTCAAAGACGATATGTACGTTCGCGGGGTGACGCTCGGTAACATCGGGATCCACGCTATCCTCGAGCCGCAGCCCAACGACACGGTCCCCGCGAACCAGCCGCTCACCGTGCGCTGGGCCTCCGATCGGGAAGCCCCGTTCGCCCAGCTCAGCTCGCGCGACTTCGACTACGAGGTGGCCGACATCGGGGAGTACATCGTGCCCGGCGATGCCAACGATCCGCGCTCGAATCAGTGGATCGAGATCGAGCGCTCCAACGAGGTGCTCATCACCGGCGGTCTGAACGGTTCGTACTTCAGGATGGAGGTCGATAACCGGGTCGAAGATCTGACGGTAAGCGACGCGCTATGAGGCCCGGTCACAGAGTGATCTCGAGACCGCCCGTGACCCAGATGTCGTTCTGCAGCTCCGCGTCGAGATCGCCACCCGCCAGGCTCTGCTTGTACCACGAGATGTAGTCGCGAACATCGACGCGGATCCCCAGCCGCCGGCTGAAGCCGTAGCGGAATCCGAGCCCCGCGACCGCTGCAACGTTCGTCCCCCCATCCAGCTCGTCGAAGAAGAACCCGCCCTCATCGAAGAACTCGCCGCCCCGGTTCACCAGCGCCAAACCGCCCAACAAGTGGATCCCGAACGGGGTGAACGGTGCTCGGTAGAACTCCCAGAGGACGTTGCCCGCCAACGTGATTACGCGACCGCCGCCCGTCATCGTGGGCTCGGGTAAAGGCTCCCTCCGCGTGGCCGTTATCTTCAGATCGCTGGTCGCGTACTGGAACTCGACCTCCACCCAGACGCTGGCGCTCAACGTTCGGCTGCCCCGCAAACCCCAGACAAAACCACTCTCTTGCATGATGCTGATCGTTTCCGGGTCGATCGGCCCCGGATTGGGAACCGCCTGGCTCTCAACCAGGTCGTTCATCGGGATGTAGAACCCCCAAAGCGGCGTCACGCTGATGATCGTCTCCTCTTGTGCGGCCGACGGCCCCGCCCACGCGAGGATCGGAAGAAGAACGACGCTGCTCAGGACGGTTCGCATTGCGGATCTTCCTCGCTGCTGCGCTGTAGACTGTGGTAGAACGTGCCCCTCGAACCGGTACACAGGGGTGGAGGGGGCCGACAGGCAGGGGTTCGGTCGCCAAGCTAGGGGTAGACCAGCGTCTGCGCAAGGAAAAGGCGCCAGATCAGGCCGCCGCTGGGGGTGGAAACATCTGGCGTTGCCGGTACGTCGGGCAGGTGGTAAATTTCAAATCCCCTGTGTGCCAGCCTACGACCTCCCCGTATAGAACTCCCCCGCCTAAGGCGATATGGCGACGACCTGTCTCCGCTGCTCGGCCAGCCTGCCGTACGACGGCGCTCCGTGTCCTGAATGCGGAACGTTGGCTCCGGCCCCTGAGTTCTACCTGGGTCCGGCGGAGCGGCGGTCCATCCAGGAGGAGCTGCTCGAGCATCTACGGGCGGTAACCAGCGGCGAGTTCGAGATTCTGGGTGAGATCGGGCACGGTGGGATGGCGCGTGTCTACCTTGCCCTGGAGCTGGCGCTCGATCGCCAGGTCGCACTCAAGGTCTTGTCTCCGCTGTTCGCCGAGTATCCCGAGATCGTCAAGCGATTCCAGCACGAGGCTCGAACCGCGGGTCAGCTGAACCATCCCCACATCGTCCCGGTCTTCGCCGTCTATCAGGGTGACGGGCTTTCGTTCTTCACGATGCCGTTCGTCAAGGGCGCCAGCTTCCGTGAGATCATGCACGAAGCGGGGCCGCTCGAGCTGGATCCCGCACTCGAGTTCCTGAGGCAGGCCGCCTCCGGGCTCTCCTACGCCCACCAGCACGGGGTGATTCACCGCGACGTGAAGCCCGAGAACATGATGCTGGAGGAGACGACAGGCCGACTGGTGCTCACCGATTTCGGGCTAGCCAAGGCGCTGGGTGCGGAATCGCTGACGGTACCGGGCGACATGATCGGCACACCCCACTACATGGCGCCGGAGCAGCTGGAGGATGACACGCAGGTGGATGGCCGCTGCGATGAGTACTCGCTGGCGCTGGTCGCCTACGAGATGCTAGCGGGCGAGTACCCGTTC
>JASFTY010000137.1:0-9152 GCA_050050535.1 Gemmatimonadales bacterium
CGGCTCGAGACCGCCGCCAGCGACAGCCTGACGCAGGTCTTCGAGGTCGACGGGATCAGAGCGATCCTTCGCAAGGTGCTGACGAACGATGTCGTGGCGGTGAACCTCTACCTGTTGGGCGGCGCCCGGCAGATCGACGAGCGCACGGCCGGCATCGAGCCGCTACTGCTTCGCTCGTCGCGGGGCGGTACGCGTGACTATCCCGGCTCTGCGTCGCTGGAGGCGGAGGCCCGCACTGGGAGCCGCATGCTCGTCAGCGCGGGGCCCGACTGGACGGTCTTCGGGTTCCGGGGTCTGGTCGAGCAGTTCGATTCGACCTGGGCGCTGTTCACCAACCGGCTGATGTACCCGAGCCTCGATTCGACCGCCGTCGAGTTAGCGCGGAGCAAGCTGCTCAGGAACGCGCGGGCCGCCGAGGACGACCCGGACTTCATGGTACGGTCGCTAGCGGCGAGCCTCGCCTTCGCCGGGCACCCCTACGTCAACGATGTGGGCGGGACCGTGACCTCGCTCTCCGGCATCACGATCGAGGACCTGCGGGCGTACCTGGACGAGCAGATCGTCCGGTCGCGCATGCTGCTCGTCATCGTCGGCGACATCCCACGGGAGCAGGTCGAAGCGGCCGTTCGGGCCACGCTGGGGGAGCTCCCGCTCGGTGACTACACCTGGGAATTGCCTCCCACCTGGGCCGGCGATAGCACGGCAATTCGGGTTCAGCAGCGGCAATTGCCCAGCAACTACATCCTCGGGTACATAGCCGGACCGCACGCCTCGAGCGAGGAGTATGCCGATTTCAGGGTCGCTGTAGCAGTGCTCTCCGGCATCGTTCACGGCCGGATCCGCGAAGAGGGACTCTCGTACGCCGCGGGCGCCTGGGTCCTCGATCGAGCGGCCGCCGGAGGGGCGGTCTACGTCTCGACGACCGACCCCGACGAGTCGGTGCGGATCATCAACTCCGCGATCGACAGGCTGCAGGGCGATTACTTCCGGGGCACGACCCTGGAGCGGTGGGCCAAGGGCTCCGTCATCGACTACTACGTCAACAGCGAGACCAACCAGGCACAGGCCGATATCCTGGCTCGCGCCTACCTGTACCGGCGCAAGCTGGCGACCGCCGACGACTACGTGGACGAGCTGCGCGGCGTCGAGCCGCACGACGTCCGCGGGGCGGCGGAGCGCTACTTCAAGAACATCCAGTTCGCGTTCCTCGGAGACCCCGACGCCGTTCCCGAGCGCCTGACCACGGGGTCGACGGCGACCGATGCGCCCGTCGGACAGACGGTCACCGACTATCGTCAGATCCGACTGTACACGACGCGAAGACCTCAGTGTCCCTATGTGGTGATGCACCCGATCGAGGTCTGGAGCCCGCGGGACGCGAGCGACCTGCAGCGGGCCGTGTTCAACGCCGGCGGCGATGGCGCCATCAGGATCGAGCAAACCTCGCGCCTATCCGCCGGCAGAGTGGAGTACGGGTGGAAGGCCGTCGTGATACGCTTCACCGACTCCGAATGCACGTACTGATCCGCGTTGCTCCTAGACCGGCGGGCGCACATCTTGTAGCTGTCCCAACCTGAAGCCCACCCGGCGCTGGGGGTCCCTGTGTCGCGTCTCAAGCGGTTGATCGTCGAGATCCACCGCCGCTCGCTCTGGCAGGTGCTGCTGATCTACGTCGGCGGCGCCTGGGTCTGCTACGAGATCATCGACACGATCACCGACCGGCTCGCCCTGCCCGAATGGCTGCCCGTGCTGGCCATCGTCCTGTTCCTCGTTGGACTGCCGGCCGTCGTGGCGACCGCGTTCATCCGTGAGGACGCCGTGTCGGCGGCGGCAGCCGCGGCGGCGGAAGAAGCGCCGCCCGGCTCGCCGGTTCAGGCGCCTCGGCCGCGGCCGCACATGACCTGGCGCAACTCGGGCCTGATCTTCGTCTTCGCGCTGGCGGCCTGGGGCCTCGTGGCCGGGGCCATGTTCATCTTCGGCGGCGGCGGCGAGCGGCTGGCCGTTCCCGACGAGCGGCCGTCGGTGGCGGTGCTACCGCTCGAGAACAGGAGCGGGCTGCAGCAGGACGAGTATTTCACCGATGGCATACACGATGAGATCCTCACTCAGCTGTCGAAGATCGGCGCCTTGAGCGTCAGGGGACGCACATCGGTGATGCGCTATCGCGAGAGCCCCGCGAACCTGCGCGAGATCGGCGAGGAGTTGAACGCGCGCTACCTGTTGGAAGGGGGCGTGCTGCGGGCCGGTGAGACGGTGCGGGTCAACGTCCAGCTCATCGATGCGCAACGGGACGAGCACCTCTGGGCCGAGACCTACGATCGGCGGCTGTCCGTCGAGAACCTGCTGGCCATTCAGACGGAAGTGGCGCGCCGCATCGCCGGGGCGCTGGAGGCGACGCTGACCCCCGCCGAAGAGGACAGGCTCGCCGCGCTGCCGACCGCGAACTTGGAGGCGTACGACCACTACCTGCGCGGGCGGCACTTCTGGGGCCTGCGGTCGCTGGCCGGCCTCGATTCGGCAATCCAATACTACAACCGGGCGGTGCTCCTCGATCCGGACTACGCCCGCGCCTACGCCGGGCTCGCCGAGACCTATGCGCTGCTCCCGGAGTACGGCGGTCCGTCCATCCCCGAGATCCTCCCGGTCGCCGAGGCGGCGACCGAGCGCGCGCTCGCACTCGATCCCGATCTCGCTGAAGCGTACACGGCGTCCGCTTACATCAAAGCTTGGTTCGGATGGGACTATGAAGGCGCCGAAAGAGACTTCCTGAGGGCGATCGAACTGAACCCGGACTATGCGACCGCGCATCAGTGGTACGCGGAACTCCTACTGGTGACGCTGCGCGGGACTGAGGTGAAGGCGCATGCCCAGCGAGCTGTCGAGCTGGACCCACTGTCCTTCGCGCCGGCACTCGTTCTGGGGCTCGTATTCACGTACAGCGGTCGCCTCGATGACGCGATCGGGGCGCTGGAGCGCGCTTTGGAGATCGTTCCGGACCAGGAGCTGGCACTCAAGTGGCTCGGCTTCGCGCACGTTCTCAAAGGCGACTACGCGGCTGCCGGCCCGGTGTTCGAGCGCTTTGCCGAGGTTACGGGCAGCGACCCGGCGGCCTACAGCGCTTTTCTCGCGGCGCTCACCGATCCGGCGCAGATTTCGGCTGCGGTCAGGGCACTCGAATCACCCGACCTCTTCTTCGCCGGCTTGAACGCCGGCGGCAGCGCCTTTCTCGCGTACCTGGGCCAGGCGGACGCGGCGCTGGCGGCGCTGGAGCGGGGCTACGAGGCGCGCGACCCGCGACTCCCCTGGGTCAACGGGCATCCGATGTATGAGCGTCTGAGGTCGGACCCGCGCTTCCAGGACCTTCTGCGCCGTATGAACTTCCCCGACTGAGCAGGGTCTCAGGCCGCGGCTCGTTGCTCCTCGCTTGCCGGGGGCACATCTTGAGGCGGTCCCAACCAATGACTCTCTAACCGCCGGGAGTCCCCATGTCGCGTCTCAAGCGGCTGATCGTCGAGATCCACCGCCGCTCGCTCTGGCAGGTCCTGCTGGTCTATTGCGGCGGCGCCCTGGTGGCCTATCAGGCCGTGCAGGCGCTGACCGAGGGGCTCGGCCTGCCGCAGTGGTTCCCCGCCTTCGCCCTCGTCCTGTTCATCGTCGGTCTGCCGATCGTCGTGGCGACGGCGCTCGTCCGTGAGGAGGTGCCCCGCAGGCGCGCCGGGGCCGCCCGGATCTCAGCGGGAGAGGACGTCGAGGGCGGGCCGGTCCCGGCCGGCCGCGAGGCCGGACGCCGGCGTCGCTTCCTGACCTGGCGCTATGCGGTGGGGACCTTCGTGATCGCGCTGGCGGCCTGGGGCGTCGTCGCGTTCGGCTGGCTGCTCGTCGGCCGCGGTGAACAGCGGGCGGATGTGGTCGCCGGCGCGCGCCCGTCGATAGCCGCGCTCCCGTTCGTGAACCGGAGCGGGCTACAGGAAGACGAGTACTTCACCGACGGCATCCACGACGAGATCCTCAGCCGGTTGGCGAAGCTCAGCGGTCTGAGCGTCAGGGGCCGGACATCGGTCATGCAATATCGCGACAGCCCGAAGAATCTCCGGCAGATCGGCGAGGAGCTGGACGCCCGCTACCTACTGGAGGGCGGTGTTCAGCGAGCTGGCGAGACGGTGAGGATCAACCTGCAGCTGGTCGATGCCGAGAACGACGAGCATCTGTGGGCGGAGGTGTACGACCGCCAGCTCAGCGTGGAGAACCTGCTGGCCGTGCAGAGCGAGGTCGCGCTGCGCGTCGCCGAGGCGCTCGACGCGACGCTGACGGCGGATGAAGCGACCGGGCTGGGTGCGCGGCCGACCGATAACCTGGAGGCGTACGACTACTACCTGCGCGGCAACGACTATCTGAACCGTGGCGCGCTCGGTTTTCTGGAGCGAGCACCGCTCACCGCGGCGGAGATGTACGAGCGCGCGGTGGAGCTCGACCCCGACTTCGCGCTGGGTTGGGCGGCGCTCGCCGAGGCACACGTCGTGGTGTGGGAGCAGGGCTACGATCCGAACGCGGGCCGCCTGGAGCGGGCGCGGCCGGCGGCGGAGCGGGCGCTGGCGCTGGAGCCCGATCTGGCCGAGGCTCACCGGGCGCTCGGCCGCTACTTCGAGAATCAGTTCGACTACGGGCGCGCCGGTGAGGAGTACGAGCGTGCGCGCCGCACCAAACCGAACGATGCCGAGTTGCTGGTGAGAATCGCCGGCCTGCTGGAGCGGCAGGGTGAGGGCGGCGAGGCGCTGCCGTTGCTGGACCGGGCGGCCGAGCTCGACCCACGCTCGGTGGAGGCGGCGACGGACTACGGCCACGCACTCGCGCGGGCGGGTCGCTACCCGGAGGCGGAGCGCCAGTTCGACCGGGCGATCGCCCTGGCACCCGACCAGATCGCGCCCTACGCGGAGAAGCTCGATTACTACCTGTACGTGCTGGGCGATCGGGAGGGCGCCAGGCGCGTACTGCGCGACGGCTCGGCCCGCATCGGCAGGATGGCCTTCGCCACCAACCTCATGTCATGGGAGTACTACTACTTCAGAGTCTTCGCCGACGAGCTGGCCGAGTCGCTGGATCGGCTGTCGATCGAGTCGTTCGGGCACGATTCGGTGTCCCGCTACCAATACCATCTTGCCAGGGGCTGGAGCCATGCGGTGGGCGGCCGGCCCGAGCGCTCTCGCGCCTCCTACGATTCCGCCCGGGTCATCCTCGAGGACTGGCTGGGACGCGCGGGTGGCGAGGTCTATTGGCTGCGCGATCTGAGCTGGGCCTACGCGGGGCTCGGTCGCTCGGCGGAGGCGATCGCGACGGCGCGGCGTCTCTTGGAAGAAGTACCGCCATCGCAAGATGCTCTATGGGGCAACGCCAACGCTTACGCGCTGGCGGAAGTCCATGTGATGCTGGGGCAGACGGATGAGGCGCTCGAGCTGCTGACCTCGTGGGTCGAGCGGGCACCGTACTACGCGGGCGGCCTGCGGGTCGACCCGCTCTGGGACCCGCTGCGCGACGACCCGCGCTTCCAGGCGCTGCTGGAGCGGAGGCGATAGACGATGAGCGATTCGGGTTCGGGCCTGCGCCTGTTCCTGGGCGAACTGAAACGGCGCCGGGTCTACCGTGTGGCCGTGGTCTACGCCGTCGTCGCCTTCGTCGTCTGGCAGGCCGCCGAGATCGCCTTTCCCGCTCTCAATCTCCCGGACTGGACGCTCACGTTCGTCGTCGTCGCCACATTGCTGGGCTTCCCGATCGCGCTGGTCCTGGCCTGGGCGTTCGATATCACGCCGCACGGGGTGAGGCGGGCAGGGTCGCTCGCCGCGGGACGCGGAACCGGGGCCGTGGCGATGGCTGGACTGGCGCTGTTGGTGCTCGCCCTAGGGGCCGGCTGGTACGTACTGTGGGGCACGGGCTCGGAGCCCGACCGGAAGTCGATCGCCGTTCTGCCGCTCGACAACCTGAGCGGCGACGAGGGCACCGAGCCGTTCGTCGCCGGCATCCACGACGACATCCTGACGCACCTCTACAAGATCGCCGACCTGAAAGTCATCTCGCGCACGTCGGTCATGGAGTACCGGGACACCCGCAAGAACCTCAGGCAGATCGCCGACGAGTTGGGCGTCGCGACGGTACTGGAGGGCGGCGTCCAGCGAGCCGGTGACAGGGTGCGGATCAACGTGCAGCTCATCGACGCGCGCACCGACGAGCATATCTGGGCGGAGGACTACGACCGCGAGCTGACGACCGAGAACATCTTCGCGGTGCAGAGCGATGTGGCGCTGCAGGTCGCGGCGGCCCTGCAAAGTGTGTTGAGCCCGGCCGAGCAGGCGCAGATCGAGAGTCGGCCGACGCAGAATCTCGAGGCGTACGAATTGTACCTGCGGGGAAACGACTACGACCGGCAGAGCGAGGAGCTGCAGGACCAGCTCACCGCGGTTCGACTCTGGAGGCGATCGACCGAGCTCGACCCGAGCTTCGCGCTCCCGTACGCGAAGCTGGTCGGCGCGCATTGTCTGATGCACTTCGGCTTGGCAGACCGGTCCGAGGATCACGTCGGGCAAGCGGCGGCGGCGGCCGCCAGGCTGCGCGAACTGGCGCCGGATCTGGGCGAGACGCACCTGGCGCTCGGCAATTACTACTACCACTGTCTCGGCGACTACAATCGTGCTCTGGACGAGTTCGCCCACGCGCTGGCGACCCAGCCCAACAACTCCAAGGTGTACTCCGGGCTCGCCGGTGTGTATCGGCGGCAGGGACGCTGGGATGAGGCCATCGTAGGCTGGGCCAAGGCATCGGAGCTCGATCCGCTGTACTACGGCTGGCCGGAAGAGCTGGCTTACACTTACACCTGCCTGCGCGAGTACGCCAAAGCCGACAGCCTCTGGGAGCGGGTCGCCGCCTTGGCGCCCGACATACCCAGCCATCCGTTTAGGGCCGCCAACCGCCTGAGTTGGACGGGCGATACTCGGGCGGCGCGCTCGATTGTCGAGCCCGCGTTGAGGTTGGCCGGCTCGACGGAGGACCCCTACCTGATATACGACCTGTTCTTGATCGAGCTCTGCGAGGGCGACTACGGGAAAGCGTTGAGTTGGCTCTCGTCGATGAGCTCGCCGGCGCTCGAGAGCCACTTTTGGGTACGCACGCGAGCACAGCTCGCCGCGCGGGCGTACGCGCTGCAGGGCGAAGCCGCTTTGGCGCGCGCCTACTACGACTCGGCTCGCGTCTACCTGGAGGCCAGAATCCAGGAGCGGCCGGACGATGAGAGACTGCATGCATCGCTCGGGATCGCTCGCGCCGGCCTCGGGCGCGATCAAACAGCGGTGCAGGCGGCGCAGCGCGCGGTCGACCTGATGCCTCTGAGCGCGGATGCGCTGCGGGGGCCCGAGGCGCTCCTGGCGCTGGCGCGGGTCTACACGATGATCGGTGACTATGGCGCGGCCGTGGAACAGCTGGACACGCTGCTTTCCATACCGAGCGAGATCTCGGTCCCGCTGCTGCGCATCGATCCGGCGTGGGATCCTCTCCGCGATGATGCGCGCTTCCAGGCCCTGCTGGAGCGCCACGGCTCATGAGGTTTTTCGTGCGCGTTCGATTCATCGTCCCCGGTATCTCCCTTCTCGTGCTCGTCGCGTCCTGCGGTCCAGCCGACCGGTCGCCGGCACCGCCCGAGACCTTCGATGTCGATGCGCAGGTGGCGGCGTGGGTGGAACTGTGGAATACGCGCGATCTGGCGCTCGTGGATGAGCTTTTCCTGAACGACTCGAGCGTGACCTACTTCTCCTCCGAGCGGGAGGGACTGATCCAAGGGTTCGACGCGGTTCGCGCGCACCACGAGGGCTTCGGCTTCGTCGAAGGCGGTACGGAGCCCGATCAGGAACTGTGGGTGGAGGACGTGTGGAGCGCTGTGTTTGGAGACGCGGCGGTCGTCGGCGCGATCTGGCTGTTCGGCGATCGCGCGGCGCCGCCCGAGAGCATCTCACGCGGCCCGATGACGGTCGTCTATGTATGGGCCGGCGACCGCTATCGGATCGCCCACATGCACTTCGCCGAGTACCCGCCCGACTAACAGGTCGCTGAAAAAGGTCCGTGGAGCCGGGTCGGCCGGAGCGCGCGGTCCCCCGGCGCCTCCCTGGCGGACCAGTCCAAACGTTTGCAGCGACCTACTAAATAGGACTCTGGGCAGCTAGTGTAGCGGCGGCGTGCTGGACGGCGGGCGCCGGTGCCTCGTCGCCTGCTCGTACGAGTAAGCGATGGCGATTAGCGTCGGCTCCGACCAGGCGTCGCCGATGATCTGCAGTCCTACGGGCAGGCTATCGCGGACGAAGCCCATCGGTACGGTGATCGCCGGGAAGCCGGTGTGCGGCGACAGGTACTGGCTGTTGTCGCCGGCCGGGGTATTCAGGTCGCCGATCAGGCGCGGCGGGTTCGACCAGGTGGGGTGCACCAGCGCGTCGAGCTGGTGATCGGCGAGCGCGCGCCGCACGCCGGCGCGCAGCCGCTCCGCGTTCTCCTGCGCCCGCTCGCACTGAGCGTTATCGTCGGGCGCGCCCTCGATGCCCTGGAAGTAGTCGAGGCTGGCGCGGATCGACGGATGGTACCTGCCCGACTCGATGATCTCCTGTAGAGATGCGGCCGGCGCCTCGGGCCCGAGACTGGCGAGATATTCCTCGATATCGTGCTTGAAGCGGCGGCACCAGCGCTGACCCAGCGGGATCTCGTCCTGTTCTGCTATGTAGACCGAGTCGATGATCTCCGCGCCGTTCCGGCGCATCGCCTCCAGCGCCTCCTCGAACCGCTCGAGGATCTCGGGGTCGGCGGTCTCGGTGTTCGAGATCTGCCGCACGACCCCGATGCGCGCGCCGTTCAGCCCGTCTTCCTTCAAGTAGTCGGAGTAACGCTCGACCCTGTGCTCGGCGGCGGCTGCGGTGACCGGGTCGGCGGGGTCGGGCCCGGCGATGACATCGAGCACGGCCACGGCGTCGGCGACGCTGCGCGCTATCGGGCCGCCGATATCTCGGTCCAGGTAGAGCGGCACGATGCCGTCGCGGCTGGTGAGCCCCATCGTCGAGCGGATCCCCACCAGGCTGTTGTGTGATGAGGGCCCGCGTATCGAGTTGCCGGTGTCGGTCCCCAGCCCG
>JASFTY010000138.1:0-9148 GCA_050050535.1 Gemmatimonadales bacterium
CTAGGCGCCGCTGGCGGAGTACGAATACCATCGGTCGCGGTGACGTTCGTGGTGATAGATGCTGTCACCACGGTCGCACCGTGACTTGGAATGTCCCGTGATGCGCTTATTGAACTGCGGCTCGGGGCGCCGCAGGTCTAGCTTGCCCAGATCTATCGGAGTGATATCCACGGACTGACTGTCCGTTCCGGCCATAGGAGCCCGATAACCACGCTCGTTGCTCCGCGCCCGCCAGCGCCCCATCATAGAGGCAAGCCGTAATCCTCAGCCCTCAAGCTCCTCAGCAGCAGGAGGAGCCGTGTCCGACGTCCTGGACCGCCTGAAGTCCGCACTGGCCGACCGCTACTCGATCGAGCGGGAGCTCGGTAGCGGTGGGATGGCCACGGTCTATCTGGCCGAGGACCTGAAGCACCATCGCAAGGTGGCGGTCAAGGTGCTGCGCCCCGAGCTGGCAACGGCGCTCGGCCCCGACCGGTTCCTGCGGGAGATCCAGCTCACCGCGCAACTCAACCACCCCCACATTCTGCCCCTGCTCGACTCGGGCGAGGCCGATGGCTTCCTCTACTACGTGATGCCGTATGTCGCAGGCGAGTCGCTGCGGGGGCGGCTCGAGCGCGAGACCCAGCTTCCCGTGGACGAGGCGCTGCGCATCACCCGGCAGGTCGCCTCGGCGCTGGAGTTTGCCCACCGCCAGGACGTGATCCACCGGGACATCAAGCCGGAGAACATCCTGCTCCACGAGGGCGAGGCGATGGTGGCGGACTTCGGGATCGCGCTGGCCGTGAGCGCGGCGGGTGGGGAGCGGCTGACAGAGACGGGAGTCTCGGTGGGTACGGCGGAATACATGAGCCCGGAACAGGCGCTTGGCGAGGGCGAGCCGGACGCGCGGAGTGATGTCTACAGCCTGGGGTGTGTGCTGTACGAGATGCTGGTGGACGAGCCGCCGTACACGGGTCCGACGGCGATGGCGGTGCTGGCGAAGCGGTTGAGCGATCCGGTGCCGAGGGCGCGGCGGCTGCGGGCGGCGATTCCGGAGCCGGTGGACGCAGCGTTGGTGCGGGCGCTGGCGAGGGAGCGTGTGGACCGGTTCGGGAGTGCGCGGGAGTTCGCGGAGGCGCTGGAGGCGGAGGCGGGTGAGGGTGTGGAGGCGGTGAAGTCGATCGTGGTGTTGCCGTTTACCAACCTGAGTCCCGATCCGGAGAACGAGTACTTCAGCGATGGCCTGACTGAGGAGATCATCACCGATCTCTCCAAGATTCGGGCCTTGCGGGTCATCTCCCGTAACTCCGCGATGCAACTCAAGGGGACGGACAAGGACACGAAGACCATCGGTCGCGAGCTCGGTGTGCAGTACGTGCTCGAGGGCAGCGTACGGAAGGCCGGGAACAGACTGCGGATCACCGCGCAGCTAATCGACGCGCAAGATGATGTGCACTGCTGGGCCGACAGGTATGATGGTGTTCTGGAAGATGTGTTTGACATGCAGGAGAAGGTCTCTCGCTCGATCGTCGATGCGCTGATGCTCGAGCTCAGCCCGGAGGAAGAACGGCGGCTGGCAGAGCGGCCGATCGACAACGCGCAGGCGTACGAGTGCTATCTGCGCGCGCGGCAGGAAATCTGGCTGTTCACGAAAGACGCGTCAGACCGTGCCCGGCAACATCTGCAGAACGGTCTGGACATCATCGGAGAGAACGCGCTCCTGTTGGCGGGAATGGGGTACGTGTACGCGCAGTACGCCAACATTGGGGTGGAACACGAGGAGTACATCGAGAAGGCGGAGGAGTACGCAAGGAAGGCGCTAGAGCTGGACCCCGAATCCGCTGAAGCCCACATCGTCCTCGGCTTCACCCATATGTGGTTCCGAGGGGACCAGCGAAAGAGCTTTTACCACCTGAAGCAGGCCCTCGCCAGGAAGGCGGACGATCCCCACGCGCTTCTCTATCTGGTCGTGGGCCACACTCTCGTGGGCAGGGTGGATGAAGCGTATCCGTTGGCGGAGCGACTGGCACGGGTGGACCCGCTCACCCCGCTGTCTGTCTTCTGGGCAACTGTCCTCGAAGTGTGGGGAGGCCGATTCGATGTGCCCTCCGAGGAGTTGACGAAGTGGTTTCGGCTGGAGCCCCAGAACCCGGCAGCTTTGGGGGGCTGCGCTGGGCTTCTGGCGTACTGCTCCCGCTACGATGAAGCGCGGGAGTTGATCCGCGGAAACGTGCCAACCGGCCTTGAAGACGTGTTCACGCGGGAAACCCTCCTTCTCCAGCACGCCCTAGACGGCGAGCCGGCGAGGTTGCGGGAGCTAGTGACCGAAGACTTCGAGAGGACGGCGTGGCGCGATCCGCAGTTCTCGTATTTCGTGGCCGACTGCCATGCACTCGCTGGGCTGAAGGAGGAAGCTCTGGATTGGCTGTCGAACGCCGTGGATCGGGGCTTCATCAACTACCCCTTCATCGCCGAGCACGACCCACTGCTGGCGTCGATTCGCGGCGAGCCGCGGTTCCGGGATATCGCGGCGCGGGCCAAGTACGAGTGGGAGCACTTCGAGGTGTAAAGCGCCATTGAACGAGGACGAGAACCTGAAGGTGTGGCCATTGGTGAACCTGCGGCCGGGAGTAGGTATCCGTACCGGTGACGTTCGTGGTAACAGCGCCCACCGGCGCTGGCCGGCGCCAGTTCGTGCCCTTTTTTGTAGTCCGCAGGTCCTGGGTTCGAATTCCCGCCCAGTCATCTCTCTAAGCAACCCACTCTGGAGCGCTCAGAGCCTGCCCAGCTGCCGAGAATCTGAGCGGGTGCAAACGCCAACCCCGTATCCGCGGGGCACTCCCACTAACTGTTATCGACATGCCATTGCCTGGCTGGACGGGTGCACCCATTATGTCAGCTACCGGGAGGCGGTTGAGGCGGTCGTGAGCGGTTGACCGTTTTGCAGAAGCTCACCTTTGCCCACGCAGTAATCAAGCAGTGCGCTCAGTAGCTGGTCACTTCAGTGCATTCCGTAGCTGGTCACCTCCTTGTCCAGCGTTACCCGATAGCACGTCCAATCGCCAAGCGGACGATCGGTCGCCATCGAGAGCGAGAGGATAGAACACGAAGGCTGGGAGAGCACTTCCTGACGCGGCATATCCAACGTGAGTGTCGCCGAGCAAGCTGTGAGTCGTTCGTTGAGTCATACCGGGGAGGTAATCATGTCCGTTAAGGTGAGCGCGCTTGCGATACTGTTCGGGCTGGTGCTAGTGAGCTGCGGCCCCAAGTCTTCGCAGGAATCAGAGCCGGAGGACTGCTATGCCACCGTAGAGTTCAAGAACCTGTGGCGCCACACCGTGGCGATCTACTCTGTGCCGGAGAGGCGGACCCTTGTTATGAACTTGAGCCCGGGAAGTAGCGCGGGACCAGTGTGCTTCCAGCAAAATGAGATCGATGCGGAGAACGGGCTGCGGCTAGTCGTCCGCATGAAGGAGGTATGGACATGGGGCCAGGGTGGCTACAGGGTCGAGCCCTTTCTTCGAATCGTCCACGGTGGCGACTGGTTGTTCACGATAGAACCGCGTATGCAGTTTGCTTACACCTGGGCCGAGCGATGAATAAAGATCGAGCACTCCTCTGGGCCGAGCCGGTGGCCCAGCAGTAGCGGCCAAGGCTGCAGAGTTGTCTTCGTAGCTGAGACGCTGATCCGTTCGGCACAGAATAGACCACGGCGGGATAGAGAAGATGAGAACAGATGTCGAGATTCCGCTGCGCCAGCTCAGTGGTCCACTCAAAAAGGCATCGTCCTAATGTGGGCTAGCTACGGACTACTGTGACGGTGTTTCTCGCGAGCAACACCGCGGTCATTGTCGGCGCTGCGCGCGAGCCGGTTCCAGGCCGGCGGGTCCATTCCCAGCAGGTGCTCGACGTGTAGTAGATCAGAGATAGTAAGAGAAGATCTCGTCCATCAACTCGCTCGTCCACGTGTCGAATCCATCATTCGCGAACACACCTCCATTGGAGAGAAACAGGTAGGTGAATTCCCTATCCGGCACGCGATACACGTAGTTCAGCCAGCCGGTGCCGAAGCCGCCGTGCCGCAGAGACCTCGCGCCACCATAGTGCCCGACCATCCAGCCGTAGCCGAAGTCGTTTTGGCCGCCGGTATATCCGGTGAACGCGAGGTCTAGCGTGGCCTGCTGGACGAGAGCATCCGTGTACAATGCCTGGTCCCATATGAAGTAGTCGTTCAGCGTCGTGTAGATGCCGCCGGGACCGTAAGTGTACATGGAGTACTCATACAACTGGTCGTGCTCGTCGTACGGCTGCGCCGTATTCGCCGGATGCACCACCGACCCATCGCTCACGAAAGTCGCGGTCATCCCCAGAGGCTCGAAGATGTTCTCGTCCAGGAAGTCGGCGTAGCTCATGCCGCTGAGTCGTTCCACGATCATCGCCAGAACGATGTAGCCGGTGTTGCTGTAGGATGTACTCGTCCCGGGCGGGAAATCGAGCGCGGGATCTGCGAGCACCAGGTCCAGGGCGGCCTGGTTCGTCAGACCGTCGATGTCCGCCGGGTCGTCCCCCGTGATATCGGTGTAGTTGGGTATCCCCGACTGATGTGTCAGGAGGTGATGGACCGTGATATCCGACCACGCCGCCGGCAGTTCAGGGAGGATCGAGAGGATTGGCGTCTCCAGGGTGAGCATCTGACGTTCGTAGAGCGTGAGCACCGCCAACGCGGTGAACTGTTTCGTCAGGCTGGCCGCATTGCTGGGCGTATTTGCAGAGAAGGGGATGCCGGTCTCGATGTTCGCCATACCCCAGCCCCGAGCGAAGGCGACGGCGCCCTCGCTGATGACGACGAACCCGAATCCGGATCCTTCGGGGTCCATACGTTCCGTGACGTACGCTTCCATGCGCGCCCAGAACTCTGCTTCCGTTTCGGAAGGACCCTGCGAATCACATCCGCTGAAGAGCGCGGAGAGCGCGAAGAGGAGAACGGCGGCCCTGAGGACGTACGAGGGCGCCACTGAGACGGACGGTCGCTTACGATACTTCATTGCGGTGACTCCTGCGTACGTTGCCCGGCTCCCGAACGTCGTCGCCTCCAAGTGCATTGGGAGGAGCAGCGCCTGCGGGTTCGGTAAGCACGGCTTTGATCTTCTGGCCTCTTTGACGCACGGAAGGTCTTCGGGGTTGCACTGGGCACACAGGTAGAGGTTAGAGGGAGACACCACGGCCGGTGGTCATTCGCTCCGCAGCACCACCACCGGGTCGACTCGGCTGGCCCGGCGAGCCGGAAGGTAGCTCGCCAGAAAGGCGACCAAGGCGATCAACAGGACGGTGCTTGCAACGGTGGGCGGGTCAACCGTGGGCACCTCGTGTAGCAGGGGGGTCAGGAGGCGGCCCAAGGCGAGCCAACCGATCAGTCCGGCCGCCAGCCCCAGGCCGGCCATCCGGGCGCCGTCGCCGATCACCCGCGTCAGCACATCGCCCGGGCCGGCGCCGAGAGCGACCCGCACGCCGATCTCGCTGGCGCGCCGCGCGACGGTGTACGACAGGATGCCGTAGATACCCACCGCCGCCAGTACCGTTGCCGCCGCTGCGAATATGCCCAGCACGATCATATAGAATCGATCGGAGGCCGCCGTTCTGCCGATCAACTGACCGATGGTGGCTGCCGCATGCACCGCGACATCGCGATCGAGCGCTCGGATGTCATCGCGCATGAGGCGCACGAACCGCGACGGGTCACCGGCGACTCGAGCGACGATACTCACCACCGAGGCGGGCATCTGACGATAAGGCACGTAGAGCTCGGGACTGGGCTCTCGGTCGAGGGCATAGAAGCGGACATCGCCGACGATGCCGATGATCTCGCGCTCGAATCCCTCCGGATCCCAGCCGCCCAGATGAATGCGCTGGCCGATCGGATCTTCGCCCGGCCAATAGCGGCGGGCGGCGCTCTCATTGATGATGGCAACGCCGGGCGCGCTCGGGCCGTCAGCGACCCGGAAGTCGCGCCCCCGGACCAGCAGGATCTCCATCGTTCTGAAGTAGCCGGGTGTGGAGGTGATGATGCGAGCGTCAGGCGCCTGGTTGGGCTCGGGTGGCGGCCGCCCGACGATCTCGAAGCTCGAGTTGACCTCCCAGGAAGTGAAGGGAACGGCCGAGCTGGCGGCGACCGAGCGGGCGTCAACGTGCTGGCGCAGGCGCTCCAGCAGGTCATCGACGAACGCTACGCGGGTGGACCCATCGGGATAACGGGCGCCGACGCTGACGCGCGCGGTGGCCAGCCCTTCCGCCTCGAACCCGACATCCTCGGCGATGAGCTTGCCGAAGCTCCGGATCATGAGGCCGGCCCCACCGACGAGCATCAGCGCAGCGGCCACTTGTGCGACCACCAGAGTCCGGCGTGCCTGAAGTACTTCGCGAGCGGACCCTGCGGCGGCGCCACCCGTCTTCAGCGCTTCCACCAGGTGAGGTCGTGTGCTGCGGAGTGCGGGCACGATGCCGACGATCAGACCGGTAGCGAACGTGACGGCGAGCGTGAACGCCAGGACCCGCCCATCGATCGCGACATGGTCGATGCGCGGCAGAAACTCGCCGGGACCCAAAGCGAGGAGCAATTCGACGCCCCAGTAGGCGAGCAGGAGGCCCGCAGCGCCGCCCGCGGCACCCAACACCAGGCTCTCTATGATGAGCTGTCGGGCCAATCGACCGGGCTTGGCCCCGATGGCCTGGCGCACGGCGAACTCGCGCTCGCGCACCGAAGCGCGCGCTAGCAGTAGGCTGGCCACATTAGCGCAAGCGATGAGCAGTACGAACCCTACTGCGCCCAACAGCACATAGAGCGCGCGTTGCAGGTCGCCGACGATGTAGCGCCTGAGCGGTACGACGTTGGTCGTCACGTTGGCGTTGTGCTCCGGATACTCACTTTCTAGGCGCGACATGATCGTCGCCATCTCGACCCGCGCTCCTTCCAGGGCCACCGCCGGCTTCAGGCGAGCGATCACACGCAGGAAGTGGGAGCTGCGGTCTTCGGAACGGAGATCCCAGGTCAGCGGACGGAACATCTCGGCCTCCGCGTAGACCGGTAGCCGGAACCCGGGCTGCATCACCCCGACGACCTCGTAGCTGCTGCCGCTGATCGAGATCGTTCCGCCGATCAGGTCACGGTTCCCGCCGAACTCTCGCATCCACAGCTCGTAGCCCAAGATGACGGTGGGTGCGGCGTCGGCGTAGCCGTCATCGATGGTGAATAAGCGACCGATATAGGGCGACGCGCGGAGTGCGTCGGAGAACATGTCGTGTGTTACAACCGCCCCGAGAATGCGCGATGCCCCTTCGTCTCCACTGATCGACCCGGCCCAATAGTGGGCTGCAGCCATCGCCTCGAACGTTTGGCTCTGGTCGAGCCAGTCGGCGAAATTCGGCGGCGAGACCTGGCCCATCGTATTGGGGGAAGCGAGGTTGTTCTCCCATACCGTTACCAGCCGGTCGGGCTCACCGTACGGCAGCGGCTCCAAGAGCACGCCACTCACCACGCTGAAGATCGCTGTATTCGCACCCACACCCAGGCCGAGTGTGAGGACGATGATCGCGGTAAGGCTGCGACTTCGGGCCAGGCCCCGAACGGCGTAGCGGAGATCGGAGAAGAACACGTCGTACCTCGCCGTGTGGAGGTTCGATTCCGGCGGTCGCCTCAAGATCTCATGAAAGAAGCGGGCCAGCACATCTACACGGTCACCGCTCGTTCTTCGAGGGATTTCAGTGGACGGAGGGCTTTCGCCCCGACCTCAGTCTGTTCGGATTCGGGACGCTCGATCCCGGAGTCGACCACCGAGGAGAAGGGGCGCCTAGAGCCCGTCTGCACCCCGGTCATTGTCGGGGCTCGTCGCGGGTCCCTTCCGCCGCCCCGAGAACATCGTCGATCCGGTTCCAGTCCGGTGGGTCCACTCCCAGCAGGTGCTCGACGAAGAAATCGTTGCGCTTGCGGACGCCGAAGTCGCCGCCGGAACCGTGGTTCGCGCCGGGGACCATGACGAAATCGAACTCCTTACCGGCCTCGATCAGGGCGTCCACGACCTGAAGCGTCGAGGACGGGTCGACGTTGGTGTCCATCTCCGGGAGGATGAGGAGCAGATCGCCCTGGAGGAGGTGGGCGTTGTCGACGTTCGACGAAGCCGAGTAGTGGGGCCCAATGGGCCAACTCATCCACAGCTCGTTCCACCAGATCTTGTCCATCCGGTTGTCGTGGCAGCCGGAGGCCGACACGGCCACGTGGTAGAAGTCCGGGTGGAAGAGCAGGGCGGCCATGGCGTTCTGGCCGCCGGCGGAACCGCCGAAGATGCCGACCCGGGTGGTGTCGTAGTAGGCGTGGCGGGCGGCGACGGCCCGGTGCCAAAGGATTCGGTCCGGGAAGCCGGCGTCCTTGATGTTCTTCCAGGCCACGTCGTGGAACGCCTTGGACCGGTTGGAGGTCCCCATCCCGTCTATCTGCACGACGATGAAGCCGAGCTCCGCCACCGAGTGGTGCCGCGCCAGGGTGCTGAAGCGCTTGGGGACGAAGGAGCCGTGCGGCCCGGCGTAGATGCTCTCGATGACCGGGTAACTCTTCGTCGAGTCGAAGTTCGTCGGCCTAACGATGATCCCCCAGATGTCCGTCTCGCCGTCCCGGCCCTTGGCCGTGAACACCTCGGGGTAGCGCCAGCCGGTGGCGAGCAGCGCCGAGTCGCCGGCACGCTCCAGCTCCATGACCACCGACCGGTCGCTGGTGCGGCGGAGCAGCGCGACGGGCGGGTGGTCGACCCGGGACCAGCGATCGACGTAGAACTCCATGTCCGGCGAGAAGTCCACCGAATGGGTCCCGTTCGCTTCGGTGTAGGCGGTGAGGTTGGAGCCGTCGAACTCGATGCTGTATTGGTGGACGAAGTAGGGGTCCTGGTCGGGGTTCATCCCGCTGGCACGGAACCAGATGGTCCGCGTCTTCACGTCCACCGTATCCACGCCCCGAACCACCCAGGTGCCGCGGGTGATCCGGTTCTTCACCCCTCCCCTGCGGCCATCGTAGAGGTACAGGTGGTTCCAGCCGTCGCGCTCGGACATCCAGACGATCTCTTGTCCGTCGCCCACGTCGTGGCGGAAGTATTTGCCGGCGTAGTCGAAGAAGGTTTCGGGCTCC
>JASFTY010000139.1:0-9100 GCA_050050535.1 Gemmatimonadales bacterium
GCCAGCAGCGGGACAAGGGCTATCAGCGATCGGCGCATGGTTACCTCCTCGTTCGAGCTCTTGGCCGAGATTGACGGTGGGCCTAGTATGAGGGCAGATCGTCCTCCACAGATCAACTGATATCATCTGGAAGCGTCGGGTCGATCGGCGGCGGGAGATGTACCGACTCAGACTCCTCGGTGGCCTTGCCCTGGAAGGACCTTCCGGCCCGTTGTCGGGGCATGTCGTTCAGCAAAAACGATTGTCTTTCTTGATCTTACTGGCGGCCTCGGGTGAGATCGGGGTCAGCCGGGACAAGCTGGCGGGCTATCTGTGGCCGGAGAGCGACGATAAGCGCGCCCGCCACCGACTCTCGGTTACCCTCCACGTCTTGCGCAAGGAGCTCGGTGAAGAGGCGGTGCTCGCCTCGGGTGAGATGCTGCGGCTGAACCCCGAGGCCGTGTGGACGGACGTGCGTGCGCTGGAGGAGGCGCTGGAGCGCGACCAGCCGGGGGCGGCGGTGGAGGTGTACGGCGGGCCGTTCTTGGACGGCGTCCACCTGGAAGGTGCGCGGGAGTTCGAGCGCTGGGTGGAGGGCGAGCGGGTTCGGTGTGCGGGGCTGCATGCGCGGGCGCTCGAGACTCTGGCGCTCCAGGCGGAGGATGCAGGCGAGTACGGCGCCGCGGTGGGGTGGTGGAAGCGGTTGGCGGCGCAGGATCCGTACGACTCGCGGGTGGCGCTGCGGCTGATGGAGGCACTGGCGGCGGCGGGCGATGTGGCGAACGCGTTGCAGCACGCACGTGCACACGAGCTGCTGCTGCGCGAGGAACTGGAGGTCGAGCCGGCGGCAGAGGTGCTGGAGGCGGCGGAGCGGCTGCGGCTGGCGGGCGCGGGGCGGATCGGCCGGGAGTTGCCACCGGGCGTGAGAGTGCCTGCGGCACCCGCAGTACCACCGCGCCGGGCGTTAGTCGTGGGCGCGTCGGTCGCTATGGCCGTCGCTGCGCTGGCACTGGTGGCGGGATGGCTGATCTTCGGTGAGAGAGGCCCCCCGAGCAACACCCTGGCCGTGCTGCCCTTCGAGAACCTGAGCGGCGACCCAGCGAACGATTACTTCAGCGACGGCATCCACGACCAGATCCTTACGCAGCTGTATAAGATCGGCGGTTTGAGTGTGAGGGGGCGTGTCTCGGTGATGCAGTACCGTGACAGTCCGATGACCGCACGCGAGATCGGTGAGGAACTGCAGGCCGACTACCTCCTTGAAGGAGGCGTAATGCGTGTGGATGGGACGGTCCGCATCAACGTCCAGCTCATCGATTCGTGGAGCAGCGAACATGTCTGGGCTGAGACGTACGACCGTGATCTCACAGTCGAGAACCTGCTCGATGTCATGAGCGAGGTCACCCTGCGGGTCGCGCAAGAGCTCAGAGCGGCGCTGACCGCAGACGAGACAGCGCGGATCGCCGCGAGGCCCACAGAGAATCTGCAGGCGTACGAGTTCTTCCTTCGGGGAGAACACTACCTGGAGCGATCTTTTCGTCGGCGGCAAGATCGCGAGTTCGCGGTGGAGATGTTCGAGCGCGCCATCGAGCTCGACCCGGGATTCGCTGAGGCGTACGCGGAGTTGGCGCTTGCGCTCGATTATCTGATATACGACCACGGACAGTATGAGGAGGCGGAGCGGATTCGCGATGCTGTTGAGGAAGCCCTCCGGCTCGGGCCCAACACGGCCGCGGCACACCTGGCCGCAGTGGAGTACCACCTCGTCGTGACTGGGGACCTTGACGCGCTTCGCAGCCATATCGCGAGGGCCGGCGAGCTGGAACCGGGAAACGCGGTGATAGCGGCCTGGGCCGGCCTTGCAGAATGGTACTACGGGGATGCCGAGAGGGCGCGCGTGCATTTTCTCAGTGCAACGCGACAAGACCCGCATTATTTCGGAGCAAGGATCAACCTGGCGGCCGTAGCGCTTGTACTTCGTCGATTCGTCGAGGCAGATACACTGCTGCGAGAGCTGGCGAACCGCCGTCCAGACCATATTTGGGTCACCTTCTTGCGCTCTATGTTGGAGCTAAGTCGTACAGGCAACACCCCGGCCGCTGGTGCCTTCTATCTGGACCTACCAGCGGTGGACGAGGCGGTGACGTGGCATCTGCCGAACTGGGATTGGGATGACCGAATGTTGTTTCGCCTGTTCCCAGATTACTTCGATGGCGAGCTCGAGCGGCGCACTTTGGACGATCCTAGCGACAGCGCGGCCTACTACCTGGCCAAGGCGGATGCCGCGGTGAGGCGCGAATCGCCAGGCGCCGCGGCTGCCTACTACGACTCGGCACGCGTGACGCTTCTCGATCGAATAGCGGCGGGGCGAGAACATGCTAAAGTTCGGGGCGGTCCGCCGAGGCTCCTTGCAGCAGAGATCGGAAGGTTGGGGATAGCGTACGTTGGACTGGGTGAGTTAGAGAACGCGAGACAGCAGGCGCGGGAGGCGCTCGGGCTGCTCGAAAGGGAACAGGGCTTCAACCTCGCCTTCAATCTGCCGACGGTAGCGGAGATCTTCACGCTGACCGGCGACTACGATGCGGCGATCGATCAGCTCGATCGCCTGTTGTCGATGCCGTCGCACGTGACCGTTCCCTTGCTAGAGGTCGACCCGCTGTGGGACCCCCTCCGCGACCACCCACGCTTCAAGGCGTTGCTGGAGAAACACGAATAAGGGGCAGCGACTCGCTGCCCCTTTCACTGTCTAGCTGAGTACCGGTCAGTTCTCCCCGTCAACCCAATCGGCGATGAAGATGTTGGTGTCGCCCGGGTTCGCGTTGTAGCGGTTCGAGCCCCAGACGAGCTTCGAGCCGTCGGAGTTGAACATCGGGAAGCCGTCGAACTCTTCGTGATAGGTGATGCGCTCGAGGCCGGTGCCGTCGAGGTTGATCGTGTAGAGATCGAAGTTGCGGCTGCCGGGCTCGTGCATGTTGGAGACGAAGATCACGCGCTGGCCGTCGGGGAAGAAATAGGGTGCGAAGTTGGCGGCGCCGTTGTCGGTCAGCTGCCGCTTGTTCGAGCCGTCGGCGTCCATGACGAAGATCTCGAGCTCGCTGGGTCGGATCTGGTCCTCGGCCAGCAGCTGCAAGTAATCCTCGCGCTCCTTGTCCGTCTTCGGGTGGAAGGCGCGGTAGACGATCTTGGTCCCGTCATACGAGAAGAAGGGCCCGCCGTCGTAGCCCAGCTCGTCGGTCAGCTGAGTGACGTCGGTGCCGTCGGCGTTCATCGAGTAGATCTCGAGGTCGCCGCTGCGCAACGAGGTGAAGACGATCTTCTGGCCGTCACGCGATATGGTCGCCTCGGCGTCGTAGCGCCAGGTATCGGTGAGCTGCCTGAGGTTGCGGCCGTCGCGGTCGGCGACGAAGACATCGTACGACGGGTAGAGCCCCCAGACGTAACCCTGGGAGAAATCGGGGTCGGGCGGACAGTCCGGGTCGTCGAGGTGCGTCGACGAGTATAGGATGCGGTCTCCAGCCGGGAAAAAATACGAGCAGGTGGTGCGGCCGCGGCCGGTGCTCACCAGCTCCAAGGCGCCGCCCTCGGCGGGGATCGTGAATATCTGGTCGCACTCGTATTCGCCGTGGGTCGACTGCAGGATGAGCCAGCGGTCGTCGGCGGAGAAGTAGGCTTCGGCGTTTTCGCCGTCGAAGGTCAGCTGCTTGGCGTTGGCCAGGTGGACCTCGTCGGGGAGGGTGAGGCTGGCGCTCTCCTGAGCGGCCTGCTCGCGGGATGCGCAGGCCGGGCCGATGGCGACGGCGATGGCGATGGCGATGGGGAGTCTGGGGTTCAGGATAAAGCCTCCTTGATGGCGTACTCGATCTGTGGGACTAAGGAATCCCAGTCTGCGGAATCCGTCTTGGTGACGGTGATGAAATCCTCTGCGATGAGGAGCGAGGCGACGCCGTCGATCTCGAACAGCGCGGTAGCGAGGGGGTCACCAGCCGCGGCGGCCGGATCGAAATAGGACCTGCTGGACCCACCCTCGATGAGGGTGCGGTCCACGGTGAACTTGGCCGCATGCGGGTTGGGCGTACCCTGGACGTGGACGCTCAGGTCCGGCATGACCCTCTCCTTTCGCTCCCTGAGGACTCGGTGGACGGCGGAAATATATCGCTCAGGCGCGGGCTAAACAGTCCTCGAGGGCCGACAAGGCGAAGTCGAGCTGCGCCTCGCTGATGGTGAGGGGCGGCGAGAGCTCTATGACGCCCTCGCCGGCCAGCAGGATGAGGCCGGCCCGCAGCGCCTCGGTCACGACTCGGGCGGCGCGCGCCGGGTCCGGCCGGGCTTCGGGCTCGCGGACGAGCTCGACGGCGGCCAGCAGGCCACGGCCGCGCACGTCGCCGATGGAGCGGACCCGGGCGCGAAGCTTGTGCAGTCGGCCCAGGGTCGTCGCGCCGAGCCGGGCCGCGCGCTCGATCAAGCCGCCTGCCTCGATCTCGTCGATATTGGCGAGTGCGGCGGCGCAGCCGAGCGGGTGTCCGAGGAAGGTGCTGGTGTGGAGGGCTTCGCCGGTGCTGGGTGGCCAGGCGGCCATGATCTCCGGGCGGCCGATGCAGGCCGAGAAGGGCAGTGCGCCGCTGAGCGCCTTTCCGACGCACATGATGTCGGGTACGACGCCCTCGTGCTCGCAAGCGAACCAGCGGCCGGTACGGCCGAATCCGGTGTAGATCTCGTCGAAGATCAGGATCAGGTCGCGGCGGTCGCACTCTTCGCGGAGGCCGCGCAAGAATCCGTCCGGCGGAACGACGACGCCGCCGCGCCCCAGGATGGGCTCGACGATGATCGCGCCGACCTGATCGTCGGCGTCCAGCTCTTCGGCGACGGCCTCGAGAGTCGAGCCCAGCAGGTCGCCGCGCCGCACCAGGTCCGGATCGGGCCGGTAAGGGTCCGGGAACGGGACCCGCGCCACCGGGATGCCCAGCTGGTCCAGGAACGGTCCCCTGAAGAACTCGCCGTCGGTGACGGCGAGCGCGCCGTAGGTCAGCCCGTGGTAGGCGCCGCGGAAGCAGAGCACGCCGGGCCGGCCGCTGGCGAGCCGGGCCGTCTTGATCGCCGACTCGACGGCCTCGGAACCGGAGCTGGCCAGCACGGCCTGGCTCAGGTCGCCGGGCGCGATCTCGGCCAGCCGCTCGAGCAGGCGGACCTTGATCTCGGGCGGGTGGACATCGCCCATACCGTGAGCGAGGAGGTCGAGCTGGCGCTCGATGGCCTCCATGACCCGGGGATTGCGGTGTCCGGCGGCGGCGACGCCGAACCCGGCGGAGAGGTCTATGTAGATGTTGCCGTCGACATCGAGTACGTTGGCGCCGAGCGCCTCGCGCCAGAAGATCGGGCAGTCTTCGGAAACGAAGGTGACGTTGGGCGACTCGTACCGTGCCAGCGTCGCGGCCAGACGCCGCGACTCGGGACCCGGTGGCGCCACGGTGATGCGGGGCAGTTGGTCGCCCGCCGACAGGTCAGGCATGATGACAGTGGGTTCGCCGGACGCTACACTTTGCTGTGAGTGACTTCCACTGTCTCGGTCCCATCGTCCTGCGCTAACACGGTGAAGTCGCCGAAGATGTCGGGCGCCTGGTCCTGGAGCAGGCGCAGCGTCGCAACGGCGAGCCTGCGGATCTCGACATCGGCGGCCGGCGAGCCGCGTAGTTCGACGAAGTGGCGCCAGGCGCGGGCGTTGGCGGTGACGACGATCTTGGTCTCCGCCGAGTTGGGCAGTACGGAGCGTGCCGCCTGCCGAGCGCGCTTGCGCCGCATCGTGACCTTCGGCTCGTCGGCGACCTGCTCGCTGATCTGGTCGAGCAGGCTGCGGTAGTAGCGGAGCGACGCCTCGCAGGCCTCCTTCCAGACCTCGAAGGCGGGAGTACCGTCGGCTATCTCGGGCGGTAGCACGAAGGCGATGTCCGATTCGTCGACGTAGCGCTGTGAGAGCTGGGAGTACGCGAAACCGGCGCGGTGGCGGACGAGCTCGTGGGTCAGCGCCCTGGATATCCCCTCGAATAGGAAGGTGAAAACGGCATGCTCGAGGACGCTACCGTGTTTCACCTCCAAAAGGTTCGAGAGGTATTCCTTGTTGGTGGTGCGGCCCTGAATCGTCCTGTGGCCGCCGCCGACCCCGGACTCCTTCCCGAAGCTCAGGTAGCAGAGCCGGCCGGCGAACTCGACCAGCGCCTGTGCATCGACGTCGGTGTCGCTCTTCCAGTCGATTTCGGGATGCCCGAGATACTGCTGTCGGGCCAATAGCGTGACTTTCGGATCGCGAATGATCTCCATCGCCTGCTCGAGTTCGGGTTCAGTCGACCCAGGCCGGGCCCAGTGTCATCGTCGCCGCCACCAGCCGGTAACCAGCAAGCCGAGGGCGACACCGGCGATCGCGGTGAGCCAGAGCTCGCGGTTTCCGGGCAGCGCGAGCCGCGAGGCGACGGCTGAGGTCAGGCGCGTCTCGCCTTCAGGCGCCCGCGGCGGCGCGGCCGGTGCCTCGTGCTCGGGGATCTGAGCCACGGCGCCGCAGGCGGGGCAGCGACCGCGATTGGCCTCGCGATCGGAGCGACTGCTGAAGGTCAGCGGCTCACCGCAGTCGGGGCACTCAGCGTCGAGGCTGAGCGGCTCGATCAAGCCGTAGAACTTGGAGCGTGAGATGCCGAGCTCCTCGGCCAGGCGGCCGGCGGGCTTGGCAGTGCCCCAATACAGCTGGTTGGCTTTGGCCGCGAGGCGGCCGGCGTCCTTAGGCATAAGCAGTTCCCGGCGCGCGATTGGACTACGGACGTGCTGGCGCTCGCCCGCCAATGTAAGTTGAGCCTGCTGGCAGGGGCAATCTGGAGGTGGCATGTCTGGGATATACAAGCTGAAGGTGGTTCGCGCGGTGGTCCGGCCCGACAGGCGCGAGGAGTATCTGGAGCGCTGGAGTACTTACGCCGGCGCGGCGAAAGCCGCCGGTGCGCGGGTGCAGCTGTTCGAGGACCAGGTGCTGCCAGGCCGGTTCCTCGAGTTCACGCAGCATGAGGCGGCGGAGGGGATGGAGGGGAGGCTGGAGGGTGCGTCGGAGCGTGCGGAGCTGCGCAAAGTGTGCGTCCGACGCGAAGGTGACGATGTTCTGTATCGGGAGGTGGCTGTCGGTGGGCGGTAGGCGGAAGGCGCTACCAGTTATACACTGTCCAGCGCCGGCACTCGTCGTTGGTGCAGACGATGCGCACGCGGAAGGGAGAGCCGGTCGTGGGCGGCCCCTGGTGGTCCTCGACCAGACGGGCGGTCTTGGCGCCGCAGACCGGGCATTCCGGTTCGCCGCCGGGTATCGGGTTCTCGCGGTCGGCGCTCTCGAGCTGCGCCGCCTGAGCGGCCTCGTAGAGAGGTCCGGGTTCGTACTTGGATCCGCCGTTGTTCGTGTCGTTCATCACTATAGAGCCGTATGATCAATGTCAAAGTCAGATCTGCCTGAGCTTGCCGAGCAGTACCGGCCGGAATTTCCGATCTTCCGCTCGGCAAGCTACCTGAACTCGTGCTCGCTGGGCGCGCTGTCGGTACGAACGCGGGCGGCGCTCGGCGAGTTCGCGGACCTTTGGGATCGCTGGGGCGCCTCAGCCTGGTACGAGCACTGGTTGAACGCCTGCGAGGACGTCCGCGCTGCGTTCGCGCGGCTTGTCGGGGCGGACGTCAGCGAGACCGCATTAGCGCCGAGCATCTCAGCCGCGCTCTCGTCGATCGTCAGCGCGATCGATTTCGGGGTTCGTCCCAAAGTAGTGACGACCGAGCTCGACTTCCCGACCTTAGTCTACCAATTTCTGGCGCGCGGCGCAGACGGTGTCGAGACCGAGGTGCTGCGGTCGCCGGATGGTGTGAGCGTGCCGCTGGAGTCGTTCGACGAAGCGATCGACGAGCGCACGGCTCTGGTGGCGACCTCACACGTCTACTTCACCAGCGGCGCGATCCAGGACGTGGCGGCGCTGGCACGGCTGGCACACGAACGCGGCGCGCTGTGCCTGATCGACGCCTACCAATCTACTGGCCAGCTTCCGGTGGATGCCAGGGAGCTGGGCGTCGACTTCTTGCTCAGCGGGGCGCTGAAGTGGCTGTTGGGCGGTGCGGGGTTGGCGTACGCCTACGTGAGGGGGCCGCTGATCGAGGGACTCGAGCCCACCGCGGTGAGCTGGTTCGGTGTCGAGGACCAGTTCGCCTTCGACCCGAGAATACTCAAGCTGCGGGGTGACGCCCGGCGCTTCGAGCTGGGCACGCCGGCGGTGCCGACGGTCTACACGGCGCGGGCGGGACTTCAGCTGGTCGAGGAGGCGGGGATCGAGCGGATCCGTAGACGTGTATCGTCGCTGACGGAGGATTTGCTGCAGCGGGCGCTGGCGGCTGGTTTCAAGGTGCGGAGCGCCGCCGATCCGGAGTGGCGTTCGGGGATCGTGATGGTGGAGCATCGGGAGCCTGCGGCCGCGGTCGAGCGTCTGATGGGGGCCGGCGTGATCGCGGACCACAGGCCGGGGGCCATCCGCTTCTCACCGCATTTCTACAACACTACCGAGGACAACGAGAGGGCGATGGAGGTGCTGGCGGCTTGATGTTGCGGTGGGCTGCGCGAGCGGCGGCCGTTGATGGAGGAGCGTTGGACTCCTAGGTTGTGTGATCTTGCGCGGAGGAGGCGGCGATGCCGAAATACTACACAGTAGAAGAGGCAAACAAGACGCTGCCGCTGGTGCGGCGTATAGTGACCGACATCGTGGCGGCCCACAACGAGCGGGCGGAGCTCATAAAAGAGTACGGTCACCTCGACCACGATCTCGAGACGATGAAGACGCGGCGCCGGGAGCTGGATGAGCTTTTGCACGAGCTCACCGACCGGATCAACGCTCACATCGATGAGTTGGAGAAGATCAGTGTGGTGTTCAAGGGGTTCGATCTGGGGCTGGTCGATTTCTATGCGATGATGGATGACCGTGAGGTCTTCCTATGCTGGAAGTTGGGTGAGCCGCAGGTCGAGTACTGGCACGAGCTGGACGCCGGGTACGCGGGGCGGCGGCCGTTGCCGGGGCATCTGGTCGATGGCGACGGAGATGGGGATAGGGATGGGGATGGAGATGGAGAC
>JASFTY010000140.1:0-9063 GCA_050050535.1 Gemmatimonadales bacterium
AGCTGGTCCGCGAGGTGGCGAAGCAGGGCCGCGAGTGCTGCCGACTGCTCGATGTGCTGGGCACCTTCGATGACCGCGCCGTCGGGATGCTGCTGCCCGACACCGGCCCCGAGGGTACACAGGTCGCTGCACAGCGCGTCCTCTCATCGTACCTGTCGGCGCGCGAGCTCGACGGCGACTCGGGCTCCGAGCGTCTGCTGGTCGGCGTGGCCAGCCACCCCGATGATGGTGGGAGCTACCACGAGTTGCTCGCGAAGGCGGACGAGCGGGCGGGCGGAACCTCGATGCTGGAGGAGACGCTGGAGGTAGGCTGATCCGTCGGCTGATCTGATGGCGCTCTGCGCAAAGGGGCGGCGGGCTGAGAAGCGCGCCGCCTCTCGCTATGTCTTCGTGCGCGCCAGCAGTGCGAGCCCGACCCCGAGGAACAGCATGTTGGGCAGCCAGGCGGCCAGCAGTGGCGGGATGATTCCGCCCGCGCCCATCCCCTGGGAGATCCGCACGGTGATCAGGTAGAGGAGCACCGTGGCCAGGGCTATGCCGATTCCCATGGCCGGTCCGCGCGCGCCCGTGGCCATCCCCAACGCCGCGCCGAAGAGCACCACGACCAGGCAGGCCAAGGGGAAGGCGATCTTCAGCTCCCGCTCGACGATCAGCTTGCGCGCGTCGCCGCCCGAGCGCTGGATCGACTCGATGAACGTGCCCAACTCGCTGTAGTCCATCTCCTCGGGATCTTTCGGCTCCGCCAGGAGCGCCTGCGGCGACTCCGAGAAGTCCCGATGATAGAGCGAGTCGAACGCGAAGCTGACGGCCTCGTCACGCTCCGGAAAGTAGTGCAGGTAGCCGCGGCGCAGCTGCCAGCGCCCTTCCACCCACACCGCCAGCGGCGCGAAGATCCGGTAGGTCGGGTAGTCACGTCCCGTCCCCTCGCGGTCGATGATGATGTCATCGATCCGGCCCGTGCTCGCCATCAGCCGCTTCACCGTGTACGCGCGGCCGCCGTCGGCCCCGTACACGAACATCGAGCGCACGCTACGGCTCCTCGCCCCGCGCTCGCCGAGCGCCTCGGCCCGCAGACGGTTGGTCACCGGGACCAGTTCGGCGAGGCCCAAGCCGACGATGCTCACCAGCACGCCGAGCGCGATCAACGGCGCGATGACCCGATAGAAGCTGATCCCGCTCGCCTTGGCCGCCGTCACCTCGAAGTTGCGGCTCATCAGGGCGACCGTGAACACGGCGCCGAACAGGCTGGCGACCGGGAAGGACAGGCCCATCTGATAGGGGAAATCGTACAGGTAGGCGAGGAATATCTGGTGGACCGTGAGTCCGCGGGCGAGATAGTTGTCTATGTCGTCGGTCAGCTTGATGATCATGAACATCAGCGGCGCGCCGACCACACAGATCACGAAGACCTTCATGTACAGGCCTGCCACGTAGCGGTCGAGCGTCCTCACGCCTCTGCTTCGCCTCCACGAGCTGCGTCGGCTGCGCGGCCCGAACCGGACAGGCCACGCAGGCGGCCGATTATCGGATAGGCGCGCCGCGTACCGGAGCGCGAGACGATGAAGAGGATGGCGCAACCGAGGGCGGCGAAGATGACGTTCGGCGTCCACATCGCCCAGAAGGGTGACATCAGATTGCTGTCGGCGAACTCCTCACCGCCGATCAGAAAGACGTAGTAGACGCAGAACACGGCTAGGCTCACGCCGATCACCATGCCGATGCCGCCGCGCGGGAACCGGACGCCGATCGGTGCGCCGATCAGCACGAAGACGATCGCGGCGACCGGTATCGCGTACTTCTTCTGGATCTCCACCGAGAACTTGTTGAACTCGCGCAGCTGCATCTCGCGACGATCGGCGATGCGCTCGATCTCGGCGCGCATCCGGGTGGCGAAGGTGAGCGCGTTGCCGTCGGGAGGGTAGAGCGCGCGACGCGCGCTCCGCAGCCGCGCCCTCATATCCTCCGCGCTGGTAGCGCGCTGCCCGCGCGTCTCGGCGGACGGGCGTCCGGCGCCGGCAGCCCGGTCGGGTGAGCGCTGCTGGAGCGCAGCGGCCTGGTCGCCTTCGCCGGCTGTGTCTTCGGCCTCCGCTGCGTCCAACGGGATCGCCTGGACGTCGCTGTCGATTTCCGGTCGTGCGACGCGGATCGGGTTGGCCAGGGCGATCAAAGAGGCCAGCGAGTCGTCGAGCTCGGCGAGCAGGTCGCGTCGCTGCTCGACCTGCTCGCGCATCATGGCGATGTTCATCTCGCGATCGCCGCGCCACTCGGCGCCGCGGCCGCGCTCCAGCTCGTTGGTGACGCCGAGTACGCGGATCACCTGTTTCTTGTAGTATGTGCGCTGCGCCAGGCTGGGCGTCTGGGTATCGAGCTCGTGCATCGAGCCGTCGTAGAGGGTAAGGTAGAGGTCCGTTTGTGTCTCGTTGAAGGCCATGTGACCCGAGTCGGCGTAGATCGTCCGACCGGCGTCCGGCCGGCCGAGGTCGAAGATCACCAGGTCCCAGAGCACGCTGCGCATTCGATCGATCCGTGCCGCCTGCAGGAAGAGCTGGTTGTCTACGACCTCGTTGATGACGCGCTCGCGCAGCTCGAAGGTCGGCTGCTTCCTGCCGATGTCGGAGAGCAGCGTCCGCAACTTGTGGTTCGACTCGGGGAGGATGCGGTCGTTGAACCATACCATGGCGGCGGCGACCACGGCGGATGCGACGAGTACCGGAAGCGTGAGGCGCAACAGACTCACACCGCCGGCTTTGACCGCGGTGATCTCGTTGTCGCTGCTCAGACGACTGAAGGTGTAGAGCACCGCGACCAGGACGGCCATCGGCATGGTCATGGCGACGATGAACGGGACGGACAGGCCGAAGACCTCGCCGATCACGTACCAGGGTAGCCCCTTGCCGACCAGGTCGCCGAATCGCTTGGCCAGCTGGTTGAGCAGCATCAGGCCCGTGAGAACGCCGGTCGCCGCGACGAAGGGCCCTATGTGCTCGCGAAGTATGTAATGCCTCAGTATCTTCATGACCTGTCGAGAAACCTGCGTAATCCGCCCCGAGCTAGTACACCGATTACGGCCATAAGGTGCGCCTGAAGCTCGCTCTCTCCGGCGGCGCTGCCGTCATTCTGGCCATGGGCTGGCCCCCGGGGCAAGCGGGTGCCGGGGAATTCGCCGACCCGGCCCGCCCGTTCGCCCAGGACTCCGCCCCTCAGGGCCCCCCAGCGGCGGCCCTGTTCATCGGGCTCAAGCCGCTGCCGCTCCCGTTCCCCATTGACCTCGTCTCCCGGCTGCCCGACCCGGCGCGCCAGCGGCCCGAGTTGCGGCCGCGCACCCGGGACCTGGCGGACGTCTGGGCGGCCGAGCTGGCGGTGAAGTCGCGGGAGTGGGCGGCGGCGCTCTGGCTGCGCAGCCGCCCGCTGGCAGGCCCGGAGCAGCCCGGCGCGCTCGCCGCCGAGCTTGGCGGGCCGCCGACCGAGCCGGCCGCCGAGGTCGCGGAGCAGCCGGTGGGCGGCGAGGAGGCGGAGGCGGCGCCGGTCGCCGAGTCGCCGGGTGCGCTTCCCGAGGTTCTCGGTCAATACGCGGATCTCGGGTTCGAGGTCGAGGGGCGGGTGGAGCTGGGCGGCGGCTGGAATCGCTTTCGTCCGTGCGATGCGACGATCCAGACGAACTGCAACCCCAGCCTGATCCCGACGCTGAAGCCGGACATCCAGGTGGGAGCGCGGGTGGGCGGCACGATCTCGCAGCGCGTGCACGTGAGCGTCGACTACGACAACCGGCGCGAGTTCGACGCCGCCAACAACATCAACGTCTACTATCAGGGGCTCGAGGACGAGATCCTGCAGAGACTGGAGGTCGGCGACGTCAGCTTCCCGCTACCGCACAGCCGCTACCTGACCCGGGGCATCCCGGCCGGCAACTTCGGCGTGCGCGCCGCCGGCCAGATGGGTCCCCTCGACTTCCAGGCCGTCTGGGCGCAGCAGCGAGGCGACCTGGGCAGTCGTGAGCTGCAGGTCGGCGGTACGGGCCAGGGTTTCGAGCAGACCGCGACCACGATCCTCGATGACGCCGACTACGAGCGTGGCCGGTTCTTCTTCCTGTTCAGCCCGACGCACCTGGCCGGCTACCCGCACATCGATATCCAGCGACTGCTCGCCGCCGACGCCGCGCCGAGCGTCCGCCCGGTCTCCGTCGTCAAGGTCTACCGTTACGAGGTGCTCGGCGTCGATGTCGGTGCCCAGATCCCCGAGGGCTTCATCACCGCCGTCGCGGTGGCCGAGGACACGCTGAAGACCGAACTGGGAGTCGATACGGTGGTCGTCGATACGCTCACCGGACTCTTCCGGCCGCTGATCGAGGGCGAGGACTACGTACTCCACCAGAGCGGCCTCTGGCTGCAGCTGCGCAACACGCTGCCCGCCCAGGAGGGCCTGGCGGTCACCTACATCAATGCCGAGGGCGAGGAGGTGGGTACGTTCGATGCCGAGGCGGCGTCCGACGCGCACAACGCCGATCCCGCCAACAACCCGCCGCCGCTGCTCGAGTTGATCAAGGGAGTGAACCACCGGCCGGGTACGGCGACCTGGCGGCGCGAGATGCACCACGTCTATCGCGTCTCGGCGAGCCCGGGAGTGGTGCTCTCGAGCGTAGCGCTCACGATCTCGCAGGGCGACCCCGAGGTCGGCAATACGTTTCGCTCGACGCCTAGCGCCACACAGCTCGAGTTCCTGAAGATCTTCGGGCTCGACGACAACCCGACCGACAACGTGCTGGACGCGTCGCGGATCTACGACGCCGGCGAAACGAGCGCCGACGGAACCACCGGCCCGACCGGCACCTACATCGTGCCGCCGACGCTCGAGCCGTTCCGGGCGCCGCCGCCGTTGCGCGACGTCAGCGATCCGCTGGAAGGCCAGCCGTTCCCACTCGCGCCGGGCGACCGGAACGGCGCGATCTACGATGAGCCGAACGATCAGATCCGCCTAGGCGCGAACCTCTACCTTCTGTCGGTCAACTACCGGCAGAGGTTCGAGGGCTTCCTCTCGACGATATCGCTCGGCTTCGGCGGTATCCGCGAAGGCAGCGAGCGCGTCGTGATCGACGAGCGCGAGCTCACGCGCGGCGAAGACTACATCATCGACTACGATATCGGGCAGATCGAGCTGCGTGACCCCGATCGCTGGTTCCTCGACAATCCCGACGCCAGGCTGCGTGTGACCTTCGAGCAGAAGCCGCTGTTCCAGCTGGCGCCGACATCGGTCTTCGGGCTGCAGGCCCGCTACGCGCTCGGGCCCGTCGGCGAGCTCAACTTCATCGGGCTCTCGCAGTCCGAGAAGACGCTGCAGACGCGGCCCGTGCTGGGTCTCGAGCCGGGCGCCGTGCGGCTGGGCGGCGTCTCGGCCCGCCTCGATTTCCGGCCCGAGTGGCTGACCGGCCTGGCGAACGCGCTGCCGGGCGTCGATTCGGATGCGCCGTCCTCGATCTCGCTCGACGGCGAGCTGGCGCTGTCGTTGCCGAGCACGAACACGCAGGGCGTGACCTACGTGGAGGATTTCGAGGGCGGCTCCGGGTTCACCGTGCCGCTGCTCGCCCGGACCTGGAAGCTCGGCGCGGCGCCCGCCTCGAACGTCGGCGCCGAGACGGTCGCACCGCCGATCTTCGACGAGGGCAACGCGGCCGAGCTCGTCTGGCAGGACCAGTACAGCGTGCGGACCCCCGACGGCGAGGCCGTGTTCGGCGGCCTCTTCCCGCGGCAGATCGACGACCAACTGCTCGTCCAGGGTCAGACGCGGCCCGAGCCGGTCCTCACGATGACGCTCAGGATGCCGGAGAACCGCAGGCTGGCCCCGAACCCCAATCCGACACCGGGCCCCGCGTGGTCGTCGGTCACCAACGTGCTGGCCGCCAACGGTCAGAACTTCACCACCATCGAGTTCCTCGAGTTCTACGTCGCGGTGGACGACGAGCTGGTCGATTCGACCGACCTGATCATCGACCTGGGTACGGTGAGCGAGGATGCGTTCGCCATCGATTCGCTGGGTCTGCCCTCCGGGCTCGCGGAGTTGGACCGCGAGATCGATCCGCCGCAGATCTGGAGCAACGCGGACGACGTCGGGCTCTGGGCCACCGGCTGCGAGGCCGAGCCCGGCACGCGCATCTACGCGCTCGGTGACGTGTCGGCCAACTGTACTCGTGCCAACGGGCTCGAGGATTCCGAGGACCTCAACCAGAACGGCGTTCTGGACGGCGAGGAGCGGTTCTTCCGTTACACCGTCGAGCTGGGCGATCCCAACGGCCCCTACTTCGTCCGCGAGGCCAGCGAGATCGACGGCGGCCGCTTCCGCCTGTTTCGGATCCCGCTGCGCCGACCCGATCACCGCGAGCGGGTCAGCGACGCCGATTTCCAGAACGTGCGCCACTTCCGCCTCACCGCGGTGTCCGATGCGGACAACGAGCTCATACTCGCACGCGTGCGATTCCTCGGCTCGCGGTGGCTGAAGCGCGGCAGCAGCGGCGTGGTCGACGGCCTCACCGACACGACCACCGTGACCGGCCTCGAGACCCCCGTCGAGGTCGGCCCGATCAGCACGCTCGATGCACGCTACGAGCCGCCCCCGGGTGTCACCGACCAGGTGGCCAACCAGAGCGATCAGTTCGGGTTCGGCGGCGTCACGATCAACGAGCAGTCGCTGAGCATCCGGTTCAGCGACCTCGGCCCCGAGCAGCGGGCCGAGGTCTACCTGCAGTACCTGCAGACGCCCCGAGACCTGCTCTCCTACCGCGGACTGCGGGTCTGGGCCCTCGGCATCGACGGCCCCTGGGGCGTGGGCGCCGCTCCACTGCGGTTCTTCGTCAAGCTCGGCGAAGACATCGCGAACTACTACCTGTTCCAGACCGAGCTCGCCGAGGTGCCCCCGGGTACGAGCGGCGAAGCGTTGCGGCGCGCATGGCTGCCCGAGCTGACGATCGACCTCGACCGCTTCATCGCGTTACGCGCCCGGGCCGAGGACATCATGCTGAGGCAGGGCGGTCTGCCGGGTGACAGCGCGCTGAAGATCTGGGATGTGGACGTGTTCCCGGACGGCGACAGCACCTACGCCATCGTCATCGGCCAGCGCTCGCGGGCGCCCAACCTGGCGGCGATCCGCCAGGTCTCGCTCGGCGCGCACAATGCCAGCCTCGACCCGCTCGTGTCCGGCGAGCTCTGGGTGGACGACCTGCGGCTCGACCTCCCGGTCGACGAGGCCGGACTGGTCGGGCGCATAGACATGGACGTCCGGGCGTCCGACGTGCTGGGGCTCAACTTCTCGTACTCGAGCGAGAACCCCTATTTCCGCCAGCTCGCCCAGGATCCGAGCTTCCGCTCGGCCAGCGAATACTCGCTGGGCGGCCGGGTCGAGTTCGGGCGCATGCTCCCCGATTCGTGGGGCCTCAACATCCCCTTCAACGTCAGCTACCTCAGCTCGGGCAGCAAACCGCTGCTCCTGCCGCGCACCGACATAGCGGCGGAGCGGCTGCCGGGCCTGCGCACGCCCGAGAACCGCAACCTGCGCATGGACCTCACACTGAGCAGCCGGCCGGCGAACGTCGCCCCGGGTATCGGCTGGCTGGTCGACAACTCGTCCGTACGGCTGACCTACGACAGGCGCTCGGGCCGGACGTCGCGCTCCGATGTCGAGTCCTCGGGCTTCACGGCGAGCTACACCTTCCGCGACCAGGTCGGCGAGATATCCGTTCCTCTGTTCCCGGGCCCGCTCGAGTACCTCGTCTTCTTCCTGCCCGAGTCGGTGCGGCGCTCGCGCCTGCGTCTGACACCGACGGCGCTCCAGCTCGGCGCGACGTACATCGACAACGAGGCCGAGACGCGGCGGTTCGAGGAGATCGTGGGGCTGCCCGCCGATACCGGCGTGGTGCCCATCCTGACGCTCGATGAGCGCCTGCAGACCATCACGACGCTCAACTTCGAGCCGATCGCCGATCTGACCGGCCGGTTCTTCCTGACCCAGGGCCGCGATCTGGTACCGACCGAGCGGGTCGCACAGTCCGGCCGCGCTCAAGAGCTGGTCGATGGCGAGCGTGCGAGCGTGATGGGGATCGACCTGGGCTGGCTGGTGGCGCGCACCGTCGATGTGAACTGGACCTACCGGCCGGACATCGCGCCCTGGCTGACTCCGCAGTTCGCCTTCGATAGTCGCTTCGATCTCAATACCGGGGCCTCGTTCCTCGGCGAGCAGGAAGGCGACACGGTGCTGACCCGCGACTTCGGCAGCTCGCGGAGCGTGCGCGTCTCGGCCGGGTTCAACACTTCGGCGTTCTTGCGCTCGGTAGCCGGTCAGGAGCGCTCGGGGCTCGTCGGCGTCGTGCTCGATGCGTTGGACCGTGTCGACGTGTTCTCGGTGAGTTGGGTCGCCAGCCTGGGCTCGAGCTTCCGGCGCCGGGCGGCCAGTCCTTCGCTGGGCTACCAGCTCGGGCTCGGAGGGATCGCCGACTTCCAGATCCAGCAGGGCGACACGGCCAGTCGGGTGAACGACACCGAGACCCTCACGCTCAGCACCGGCGTCCGGCTGCCCCTGGGAGCCGGCCTCAACGTGGACTATTCGACCAACGACCTGTTCACCTGGTCGCCACGCACCCGGATGCGGACCCGGCGGACGACCTGGCCCAGCTTGAGCCTGAGCTGGAACCGGCTGCCGATCCCGCGCTTCCTGCAGGGCTGGATCGCCGGGCTGGGCTTCCGGACCGGCTACACCGTTCGCGACAACACCAGCACGATCAGCGGTGCGAACCAGGATCGCGGCAGCGAGATCACGACCATCCCGCTCAGCGTCGACCTCGTCTTGACGACCCAGTGGTCGATGACTTATAGCCTCACCTTCACCGACGAGGAGCGCTTCGACCCGACCGGTGTGACCTTCAGGGACCAGATCGGCCACACCTTCCAGGTGACGGGCCAGTTGCGGCCGCTCAGCACGACAGGCCGCTTTCGCAACCCGATCCGGGTCTCGCTTCGCTTCTCGCAGAACGACCAGAACCAGTGCCGGCGCCTCGGTTCCTCGCTCGTCGGCCTGCCGCCG
>JASFTY010000141.1:0-9018 GCA_050050535.1 Gemmatimonadales bacterium
CGCGCCGAACACATCGAACCACACCGGCGCGCCGGCCGGCACGTGACGCTCGACCCACACGTCTCCCTGCGGTGTCACCCAAACGCCGTTGCTCACGAACGCCGGCTTGTGAGCCGGCCAATCGAGGCTGTCGAGATCGGGACCTTCGTCGGGGCCGCCGCCCCGGCTCATCGAGATGCGCCGCTCGCCGGTACTGCTGGCCATGATGCCGATGTTGATGCCGCCACCCTGATTCTCCGCCCACTCCTCCTTGTCGGCCCTCCTGATCCTTACCGGCTCGTAGTCCACCGGCGCACCGCGCACCACACTGCCGTCGGGGTAGATCCACTCCACGTGGTAGCCGCCCGACCGTGCCACGGCGACGCGCCCATCCCAGGCCACCGCCCACGCGTCCTCGGGGCTGAGCGGCACCGGCATGACCATCACCGCCTGGTTGTTCGGGCCGCCTCGCGTCGTCTGCCGCATCTCCGGCAGCTTGACCCGGGCCACCGTGTCCATCGCGCCCGTAGCCCGATCGTAACGCGCGACCGCCGCCGAATCGGGCAGCTGTCGCATCCGGCCGCCCATCGGCCGGAAGTACAGCCGCCCCTGCGAGTCCGTGCCGCGGGGCAGCAGGATCTCCAGGCCCCCGGTCACCGGATCACCCTGGGCTATCGGCATCGTCTCGCCGAAGCTCCCGTCGGGCCCCAAAACGGTCAGCCGCGCGTTGCCTAGGTCGACCAGTAGGATCGAGCCGCCGGGCAGCGGGAACAGGCCATCCGGCTGGTTGTACTCCTCCGGGCCGCTGCCTACGGCGCCCACGGTGTCCGCCCTGCCCGCCTCCAGGTCGGCGATGATCAGCGCTTGGCCCAGCGGGTCGGCGATTAGCACCCGGCCATCGCCCAGCTCCACCAGCCCGTTGACCAGGCCGAAGCCGTCCGGATAGGTGGCCTGCGGCTCGGTCAGCCTCTCTCCCCGCACCGGAGCCCGCCGACCGTCGCAGCCGACGGCCGCCAGCAGGCCCAGACACAGAAGCACTGCGCCGTCACGTACACGATTCATAGTCTCGGTTCCAGTCTGAGATTCGAGGCGTCGCTCTCCGTTCCATAGATGCGCAGCGCCTGCTGACCGTCGCAGCCGCCCGCGATACCCGGTCACGACGATCCCGCGAACCGATCCGGCCGGAACGGCCACCACTCGAGCGGCGAATCGCCGGCCAGCGCCAGATCGGCGACGATCGACCCGGTAACCGCCGCCAGCGTTATCCCATCGCGACCGTAGCCGGTGGCGTAGACGAGCCCATCGAGATCGGGGTCCGGGCCGATGATCGGAGACGAATCGGCGCTGACCGGCCGCAGCCCCGCCCAGCGCTCCAGCGGCTTGAGCCCCGCCAGCGCCGGCACCAGCTCCGAGGCCGACTCGTGGATCGCCTGAAGGCCGGCGTCGGTTATCGAACGGTCGAAGCCCACGTCCTCCATCGTGCTCCCCGCCAGCACCGTGTCGTCGGACCGCGGCACCAGATAGCGACCGGCATGGCTCGCGACTATGCGCTTCAGCGCCAGCGCCCTCGCTGGATACCGGGCGATCTGTCCGCGCACTGGCCGCACAGGCAACTCGCGTGGCAAGCCACCGACCGTGCCGCTCCAGGCACCCGCCGCCAGTACGACCCGCTCCGCCTCCAGGCTACGGCCGTCGGACAGGCCGACGCCCGTCACCCCGCCACGGCTCGATAGGATCTCCGCCGCTCCGTTACCGCCGATCAACCGAATGCCCGTCCCCGCAACGGCCGCGCTCAGCACCGAGCCCAGCCGCTGGCTGTCCAGCTGCCCCTCCTGCGGCAGCCACAGGTACGAGACGACGTCGGTCGCTACCCCGGGCTGCAGCTCGGCGGCAGCCGCGACATCGAGCAGCTCCGCCGCCAGGCCCGCCTCCCGCTGCCAGCCCACGGTCTCCATCGCGCCCTCGTGCTCCTCGTCCGACAGGTTCGCCACCAAGAGCCCGTCCCACCGCACGTCCAGCCGCTCCCCCGACAGCTCCTCGACCCGCGCCGCGAATGCCGGATAGCGGGAGCGGCTCTCGAGGCAGAGACGGAACTTCGCGTCCCGGCCGCCCGACTCGTACTGCGCCACCAGCATCCCCGCCGACGCGCCCGTCGCCGCCGAACCCGGTCGACTAGCCTCCACCAGCGTCACCGCGGCGCCACGCTCCCACAGCGCCAGCGCGGCGGAAAACCCCGCTATGCCCGCTCCAATGACGACTACTTCCAGCATCGTTACTCTTCCTCAGCGCGGAGCCACGTAGCCCCCGGCCACGCCGCCCGGTGATAGCACGATCTGCCACACCTGCATCTTGCGGGCCCGGAACGAGCCGGCGCACGACAGCAGATAATACGTCCACATCCGGCGGAACCGCTCATCGTATCTGTCGCTCAGCCTATCCCAACCGGCCGCGAAGTTGCCGTACCACTCCATCAACGTTTTGTCGTAGTCGGTCCCGAAGCTATGCCAGTCCTCGATCACGAACACACCCTCGCTCGCCTCGGCGATCCGCCGCGCCGACGGTAGCACCGACCGCGGAAAGATGTAGCGCGCCATCCATGGGTCCGTCACGTTCACCGAGCGATTGCCACCGATCGTGTGCAGCAGAAATAGCCCATCATCCTTCAAGCACCGCCGCACGACTCGCATGAACTCAGCGTAGTTCTTGCACCCCACGTGCTCGAACATCCCCAACGAGAATATCCGGTCGAATCCCTCGTTCAACTCCCGGTAGTCCTGCAGCCGGATCTCCACCGGCAGACCCTCACACAGCTCGCGCGCCAACTCGACCTGCTCCTCCGATACCGTGATCCCCACGGCCTCGACGCCATAACGCTCGGCCGCGTACTGCACCGCTCCACCCCAGCCGCACCCGATGTCCAAAACCCGCATCCCCGGCCGCAACCCCAGCTTGCGGCATACGAGGTCGAGCTTCGCCTCCTGCGCCTCGTCCAGCGAACTCGCGTCCTTCCAGTAGCCGCAACTGTAGATCATCCGCCGATCGAGCATGCCACGGTACAGGTCGTTCCCGATGTCGTAGTGACGCCGTCCGATCTCGAAGGCCCGCGACCGCCTCTGCAGGTTGATCGCCCGCGCACGAAGAGCCCTCACCCAATCCGCCAGCGGCCGGACCCGCTCTTCCAGCCGCGCACGCAACACACGGTGAAATTCGTCGAGCACCTCGACATCCCACCACCCGTCCATGTACGATTCGCCCAATCCCAGCGGGCCCTGCGCTATCACTCTCGCATAGAGCCGCTCGTCGTGAACCTGGATGTCCCAGGGCCGGCTCCCGCCGATCTCGACATCGGCGTGGGCCAGCAGTTCCTCGACCCTTCGCTTGAGATCTCTCCGAGCCATGATCGTCACCGCCGAGCCAGCGAATAACCACACCGAACTGGAATTGGACTCACACGAAAGATGCGCCCCCCTGGTGGCCCGATCAATTCCGGCCCCGCGACCGGCGCTGATCCGCCGGCGGCCTCGCGCCAATCGGCGCGGGATCCCATCTTACCCGCCTATGAAAGGCAGCTCGACGGCCCGCCCGCGCGTGGCACTCTTCGTCACGTGCATGGTCGACACGCTCTATCCCGGCGTCGGCATGGCGGCCGCCGAGCTGCTCGATCGCCACGGCGTCGACGTCATCTTCCCCAGGCGGCAGACCTGCTGCGGACAGCCGGCCTACAACGCCGGGTACCGGAAAGACGCCCGGGTGATGGCACGCCATTTCATCGACGTCTTCTGGCCGCTCGTCGACGACGGAAGTATCGACGCCATCGTCGCGCCGAGCGGAAGCTGCGTCGCCATGGTCAAGCTCCAGTATCCGATCCTCTTCGAGCCTACGGACGAAGAGTACCGCTGGCGGGCGATCCAGTTGGGCGAGGTGACCTACGAGCTCACCCAGTACCTGGTCGACTTCCTCGGCGTCTGCGATACCGGCGCCCGCTTCAGCGGCAAGGTCGCCTACCACCCGTCCTGTCATCTGCTGCGCGAGCTGAAGATCGACGCGCAGCCACGTCGACTGCTGGCCGCGCTGCGCGACGCCGAGATCGTAGAGCTCCAGGGCGCCGACGAGTGCTGCGGCTTCGGTGGCCTCTTCGCCCTCAAGAACGCCGAGATCAGCACGGCGATGGGGCGGCGCAAAGCGCGGAACCTGAAGGCGAGCGAAGCCGACATCGTCGCGATGAACGACGTGAGCTGCATGACCCATCTCAACGGGATCCTCGAGCGTGAGGGCTACGGCTGCCGGGCCGTGCATATCGCCGAGTTGCTGAACCAAAGGCCCGCGGGCGATGCCGGTTGACCCAGCCGCACCCTACCGGACACGCGTTCGTCAGGCGCTCGCCGACCACGGCCTGCGCGCCGCCCTCGACCGCGCTACCGAGCATCTCAGCGGACGGCGCGCCAAAGCGATAGCCGACGTCGACGCGCGACGGCTGCGCGACGAGGCCGGTGCGGTCCGCCGCTATGCCATAGAGCACCTGCCCGACCTGCTCGAACAACTCGAGAGCAACCTCATCGCCAACGGCTGCCAGGTCCACTGGGCCCGCGACGCCTCCGAAGCATTGGGCGTCGTACTGGAGATCGCTCGTGCCCATCACATCGGCGATATCGTCAAATCGAAGTCGATGACCACCGAGGAGATCGGCCTCAACGATGCGCTCGAGCGCTCGGGTATCGAAGTCGTCGAGACCGATCTCGGCGAGTTCATCGTCCAGCTCGCCGGCGAACCGCCCAGTCACATCATCGCGCCGGTCATCCACAAGCGCGTCGAGGACATCGCCGAGATCTTTCAGCGCCGGCTCGATACACCGCACACCACCGATCCGGCCGAGCTCTGCGCCGCCGCGCGCCGCGAGCTGCGTAGCGAGTTCCTCAACGCCGACATGGGCGTCAGCGGCTGTAACTTCGCCATCGCCGAGACCGGTACAATCTGCGTCGTCACCAACGAGGGGAACGGCCGGATGGTGACGAGCCTGCCCCGCGTCTATGTCGCCATCGCCGGGATCGAGAAAGTCGTGCGCAGCGCCGAGGACGCCGTGCTGCTGTGGCAGGCAGCCTCACGCAACGCGACCGGACAGGACGTATCCGTGTACTTCTCGCTGACCAGCGGGCCGCGCCGACGCGGCGACTCCGATGGCCCGGAAGAGATGCACGTCATCCTTCTCGACAACGGCCGGTCCCGGATCCTCGAACGCGGCTACGGCGACGCGACTCTCTGTATCCGCTGCGGCGCCTGCATCAACGTCTGTCCGGTGTACCGCGAAATCGGCGGTCACGCCTACGGACGCACGCCCTACAGCGGGCCGATCGGCGCCGTCCTCACGCCGCTGCTCGACTACGAAATCCACGCCGCAAGCGACCTCCCGTTCGCCAGCTCGCTCTGCGGAGCCTGTCGCGACGTGTGTCCTGTGAAGATAGATCTGCCTCGCCTGCTGCTCGACCTGCGCAGCGTGGTGGTCGAGCGCAAGGCCTCAACGCTGGGTGAGCGGGCTGCACTGCGAGCCTACTCCGCCGCGATGCGACGGCCCGCACCCTATCGCGTCCTGGCGCGCCTTGCCGGCTGGCTGGGTCCGCTCACCGGGCTGCTGCCCCCGCTCCGCACTTGGCGCCGCAGCCGTAGCCTGCCGCGCTTCGCCCGCAAACGCTTCGGCGCCCTCTGGCACGAGCGGGCTCGCCGCGACGAGGAGCGCACCACCGGATGATCGACGACTCGCTGGAAGCCCGTGACGAGATCCTCGCGCGCTTGCGCCGCGCCCTCTCCGGCGCGAGCTCGGTGTTTCGCGACCGGTCCGGCCCTTCGACACCGCCCGCCACCCCGACCGCCGTGACCCGGGCCGACGGCGATCGGCGGTCCCTGGCGCGAGCGTTCGGCATCGAGCTGGAGGAGGCCTCCGGCAGCTACGACATCCTCGAGGACGCGGCCCAGGCGGCCGAGCGCCTCGTCCAACTCGTTCGAGCGTGGAGCGCCGAGGACGACAGCGCGGCCGACGACGCGCCGGCGATAGAGGTCCTCAGCTGGGCTTCGCTCGCGCTGCCCATCGAGAACATTGGGCCACGGCTGAAGGAATCCGGCATCTCGCTCTTCGTACCCGAGGACCTGCACGACGAGAGCACCCGTGCCCGGGCGGCCCGAGCGACGGTCGGACTGACGGGCGCCGACGCGGCCTTCGCCGGCACGGGCTCGATCGTCGTCGCCTCGGGCCGCGGCAAGAGCAGGGCGGCTAGCCTCCTGCCGCTGCACCATATCGTGCTCGTCCCCATGAGCCGCATCCACCCTACGCTCGAGGACTGGCTCCACACCCTGCGCCGCGAACAGGCCCTCGGTTCGTTCCTCAGGGTCAGCGGTCAGATCGTCTTCATTACCGGCCCGAGCAAGTCGGCGGACATCGAGCTCGACCTCACGCTGGGAGTACACGGACCCCGGCTTGTCCACGCGCTGATCTTCGACGATACCGGGTGAGAAGGACCCGATGAGCTCGAGCGTTCAGGCCCTGGTCGCCGTCGCGCCGATTCTGCTGGCGGGTGTGCTGCTCGTCGGCTTCCGGATGGCCGCGAAATACGCGATGCCCGCCGTCTACATCGCCGCCGCCGCGCTCGCCTGGGCCGTATGGCGCGTCGACGCGCGCCACATCGCCGCGTCGACCATCCAGGGCCTCTTCATCACGTTCGACATACTGCTGATCATCTTCGGCGCGATCCTGCTGCTCAAGACGCTCGAGCATTCCGGCGCCGTGTCGGCGATTCGCCGCAGCTTCCACGGCATCTCCGACGACCGCCGCGTCCAGATCGTTATCGTCGCCTGGCTGTTCGGCTCCTTTATAGAAGGTGCAGCCGGATTCGGCACGCCCGCCGCCGTCGCCGCCCCGCTGATGGTAGCTCTCGGGTTCCCCGCCGCGGCGGCGGTGATGATCGGAATGATGATCCAGAGCACGGCCGTCACTTTCGGCGCCGTCGGAACGCCGATCCTTATCGGCGTCACCGAGGGGCTGTCGAGCCCCGAGCTCAGTGCGCGACTCGCCGCCGCCGGCCTCTCGTTCGCCGAGTACCGGCAGCTGATCACCGTCTACGCCGCTTGCCTGCACGGCCTTGCAGGTACGCTGATGCCGACGCTCATGGTGATGATGACGACTCGCTTCTTCGGGGCCAACCGCTCATGGACCGAAGGGCTGTCGATCTTGCCTTTCGCGATCTTCGGTGGGCTCGCGTTCACCGTACCGTATACGCTCACCGGGATCCTGCTCGGCCCCGAGTTCCCCTCCCTCATCGGCGCCGCCGTCGGGCTCATGCTCGTCACTTTCGCCGCGCGCCGCCGCTTCCTCGTCCCACGCGACACCTGGGACTTCGCGCCGGCCGGGGCGTGGCCCGCCGATTGGCTGGGGCTCGAGTCGATGAGGATCCGCGAGGACGAGCGCGGCCGACGCGTCACCATCGGGCTGGCCTGGGCCCCCTACGCGCTGCTCGCCGTGCTCCTAGTGATCACGCGCCTGCCCCGCCTGCCGGTCGGCAACCTGTTGCGCTCGGCCAGGATCGACTGGGTCGCCATCCTCGGGACCGAGGTCACGGGATCGACCACGCCGCTCTATCTGCCGGCGACGATGCTGCTCGTCGCCGTCGCCGCCACCTGGCTGTTGCACCGGATGAACCGCCGCCAGATCGCCGGCGCCTTCCGCGACTCGAGCCGCGTCCTGCTGGGCGCCGGGTTCGTGCTGCTGTTCACCGTGCCGATGGTCCGCATCTATATCAATTCGGGCCTCAACAACTACGAGCTCGCCGACGGAGGGCTCCTGCCGTCCATGCCCATCGCCATGGCGGCCTGGGTGGCCGAGGCCGTCGGCGGCGTCTGGCCCTTGTTCGCCCCATCGGTCGGGGCGCTCGGCGCCTTCATCGCCGGCAGCAACACGGTCAGCAACCTGATGTTCAGCCTCTTCCAGCACAGCGTCGCGACACAGCTCGCGATCAGCGGCGCCCTGGTCGTGGCCTTGCAGGCCGTGGGTGCCGCCGCCGGTAACATGATCGCCATCCACAACGTCGTCGCCGCATCCGCCACCGTCGGACTCCTGGGACAGGAAGGGAGCACGTTGCGTAAGACGATCCTGCCCACCCTCTACTACCTGCTGGCCGTAGGCACGCTCGGGCTGGTCTCGGTCTACGGACTCGAGACGAGGGACCCGCTGCAGCGGGGACCGGGGAAACTCGCCGGGGAATGCTCGACGTTCGAGCAAACGACCGCTGGAGTGAGGGAGGTGGATTGGGAATCCGGGGCATCCGTGGTACCCGAGGAATCGCGGAGGTTGGAAATTGTCCTGGGAGCGTCGCCGAAGAGCGCCTCGCATTCCCCACCTCCCAAATTCTACGGACTCCACGGATGCCTCAGATCCTCATCCCACCTCCCCTGTTCAAATACTGCCCGAATCGTGATTCTAGAATTCCCCATGGATTCCGGAATCGCCGGTTCCTCCCAACGGACTCGTGCAATGAACTACCTCTAACTTAGTTTGTTCACATGAAAGCGATGATCCTCAACCAGCTCTGCAGCCTGGACGAGAACCCGGCCCCGCTCGAGCCGGCCACGCTGCCCGATCCCACACCGGCGGCCGGCGAGCTCCTGCTCAAGGTGTCGGCCTGCGGCGTCTGCCACACCGAGCTCGACGAGATCGAGGGCCGCACGCCGCCGCCCCACCTGCCTATCGTGCTCGGCCACCAGGTCGTCGGCGTCGTCGACGGGGCCGGCGGCGCGACACGCTTCCAGCCCGGCGACCGAGTCGGCGTCGCCTGGATCTACTGGGCCTGCGGCGACTGCAAGTTCTGCCGCGCGGGAGACGAAAACCTCTGCCCCGAGTTCAAGGCCACCGGCCGCGACGCCCACGGCGGATACGCCCAGTACATGACCGTCCCGGCGGAGTTCGCGCACCCCATACCCGAGACCTTCACCGACACGCAGGCGGCGCCGCTGCTCTGCGCCGGCGCCATCGGCTACCGCTCCCTGAGGCTCACCGGC
>JASFTY010000142.1:0-9008 GCA_050050535.1 Gemmatimonadales bacterium
GTTCGCAAGTTGCCCCTCCGCAGAACGGCGAGATCGTGCGCCGCCCGCAACCGGTGGCCCTCAGCACTCGGCCTCGGGAACTCTGCATGGATCGCTTGGCTCTGGCAGGCGGCAGATCCGCTGCCAGAAGGCCGTCGCGGCGAGCCAAGCGACCGGCCCGCGCCGAGAGCACGCCGGGCGGCCGAGCCCGAGCACCTTACTGCTGAAAACGCGCCGCGGTATTAGCTTTGTATGAAAGGAGCGCAGGCGGAGGAAGAAGCCGTGGCCGATGCCAGGTGGCGTACGATCGAGCACACCGCCGATCTCGGTCTGGAGGTCGAGGCGCCGACGCTGGAACAGCTGTTCGTCGCCGGCGCGCAGGGGCTGGCGGGCGTGCTGCTGGGCGAGGAGGTCGGGGCCGGGGAAGGCGATAGCGGCGGTGATACGGAGTGGCGCGAGCTGGCCATCGAGGCGCCGGACCGGGAGGCGCTGCTCGTCGACTGGCTGAGGGAGCTGCTCTACATCCAGATTTCGGAGGGGCTGGTATTCAGGACGGCGGAGATCGGCGAACTGCAGGACGGCCGGCTGGTGGCGCGGGCGGGCTTCGGGCGGCCGGGGAAGCCGGTGGAGCGTGAATTGAAGGGCGTGACGTATCACGACCTCGAGGTGAGCCGGCGCGGCGACACCTGGTTCGCCCGGGTCGTGTTAGATCTGTGAGGTGACCGTGGCGGTCGAGGGCTACAAACTCGAGCGGATCGACGACTACAGGTGGCGCGTCCCGAAGACGGGCCCGATGCTGACCGACGGGCTCGTCTTCGCCGACGACGAGCTGATACCGCACATCCAGGGCGACAAGAGCCTGCAGCAGGTCGCGAACGTCGCCTGTCTGCCCGGCATCCAGGGCCCATCCATCGCGATGCCCGACATCCACTGGGGCTACGGCTTCCCGATCGGTGGTGTCGCCGCCTTCGATCTGGATGAGGGCGTCGTATCGCCGGGCGGTGTGGGTTACGACATCAACTGCGGCGTGCGCCTGCTGCGCTCCGACATCACGGCCGACGAGCTGCGGCCGCGGCTCGCCAAGCTGATGGATCGCCTCTACCAGAGCGTGCCGTCCGGCGTGGGCGCGTCGCGCTCCGACCTCAAGCTGAGCCGCGCGCAGGTCGTCCAGGTGTTGCAGCGGGGCGCGGCGTGGGCGGTGGAGAACGGTTACGGCTGGGCGCAGGACCTGGAGCGGATCGAGGCGAGCGGCACGCTGGCCGGGGCCGACCCGGAGAACGTCTCGCAGCGTGCGCTGGAGCGCGGCCGCGCGCAGGTCGGCACGTTGGGCTCGGGCAACCACTTTATCGAGATCGGCTACGTCGGCGAGGTCTATGACGAGGCAGCGGCTGCGGCGTTGGGCCTGTGGGAGGGAACTGTCACGGCGTTCATCCACTCGGGGTCGCGTGGCCTGGGGTACCAGGTGTGCGACGACTACCTGAAGACTATGCTACGGGCCTCCGACAAGTACGGAATCGTGCTACAGGACCGTCAACTCTGCTCGGCGCCGTTGGGATCGGAGGAGGCGAAGCGCTACCTGGGCGCGATGCGCGCTGCCGCGAACTATGCGTTCTGTAATCGACAGATGATGGGGCATCGGGTACGGGAGGTATTCGAGGGGACGCTGGGTCAGGGCGCCGAGCGGCTCGGACTGCGTCTCGTGTACGACGTGGCCCACAACATTGCCAAGATCGAGACCCACACGGTGGACGGCCGTGAGAAAGAAGTGTGCGTCCATCGGAAAGGTGCTACCCGTGCCTTTCCGCCGGGTCACCCGGAGGTGCCGGAAGTGTACCGCGAGGTCGGTCAGCCGATCTTCATCCCGGGCGACATGGGTCGCTACAGTTACGTACTGGTGGGAACGGAGGGTGCGTACAGGGAGACGTTCGGCTCGACCTGTCACGGCGCCGGCCGGATGATGAGCCGCAAGCAGGCGAAACGGACGGCGAAGGGCCGGGCCATCGTGCGCGAGCTGGAGGACGTGGGGATCCTGATTCGGGCGGCCTCGCGGGCGACGGTGGATGAAGAGATTTCGGAGGCCTACAAAGACGTCAAGGACGTGGTGCAGGTGGTACACCGTGCGGGCATCGGTAAGATGGTCGTGCGGCTCAAACCGCTTGGGGTGTTGAAGGGTTAGCCGATGGCTGAAGTCAAGAAAGTACTGGCCGCGACCGACGGGAGCGAGCACGGGCTGAATGCGGTGGTGACCGGCGCGGCCTGGGCGAGCCGAGCAGGCGCGAGCTTCGAGGTCGCTACCATCGTCGAGGTGCTGCTCCTGCCACCGGAGTACGCGCCGCCGGGCGTGGAGCCGGCCGAATACGAACTGGCGTTCGTGCGAGATGCGCGTGAGGCGGCCGAGAGACAGGTCGAGGAGGCCGGTGCTGCGGGCGCTCCGATACACGTGCGTGCCGGTCTGGCGCCGCAGCTCGTCAATCGCATCGCCGATGAGACGGCGGCGGATCTCATCGTCATCGGCGCGAACCCACAGCCGGCCCGCGCCAGCCTCGTCGGTTCCACGGGTCGTCGCGTGCTCTATCTCGCTCAGCGGCCGGTGCTGCTGGCCAGCGAGGCGCGGCGCGAGCCACTGCGCCGGGTGCTCGCTGCGGTCGATCTGTCGGAGATGTCGGGCCGCGTGCTGGCGGCTGCGTGGGCCCTGGCGAAAGCTGACGGAGCGGAGCTGCGTGCGCTCTATGTGCTCGAGCCGCTCCCGCTGGTGCTGGCGAAAGCGACGTCGTTCGATGAGGCGGAGCGGCTTCGCCACGGCCGCGAGCAGATGGAGAAGGTACTGGAGGATGCCGGCCTGCTCGGCGAGGAGTCGGTACAAGCCCGTATGAGGGATGGGGGGGGGGGACACGAGATTCTGGAAGAGGCGCAGGGCTGGGCTGCCGATCTCGTCGCGGTCGGCACACACGGGTTCGGCTTCTTCGATAGGTTGCTGCTGGGCAGTACACCGCTCTACTTGTTGCGGCACGGACAGCGGGCGACGCTCGTCGTGCCGCGCGGCGAATCGGGCGACTGAGCTGTCGCGGGACGGGAGATGACATGCTAGAGGTGGTGCGCGTGCTCGCGGCGACGGACACCAGCGAGCACGGACTGAGTGCGGTGGTGACCGGCGCTGCGTGTGCTCGCCGGTTCGGTGCGAGGCTGGACGTGGTCTGCGTGCTCGAGACGCGGTTTCTGCCGTTCGGCGTGAAGGCCACCGACTATCACGAGCGGTTCGGCGAAGAGCTTTACCGGAAAGTCGTCGCCCAGGCCGAGGAGGCCGGCGCGGCCGATGCGGCGGTCCACGTACGTGGCGGTCTGGCCGCTCCGCTGATCACCGAGATGGCGGAGGAGTTCGGCGCCGACCTGTTGGTGGTCGGGGCGCATCCGCGACCGGCGGTGGCTCGCTTCCTCGTCGGCTCGACCGCCGAGCGTATTATCCGCCTCGCCCACGTCCCGGTGCTCGGCGCGACCGAGGAGCGGCGCGTGGAGTTCGAGCGTATCCTGGCGCCCGTTGACCTGTCGCACCAGTCGCGCCGTGTCCTCGAGACGGCGGCAGCGTTCGCGCAGGCGGATCGGGCAGAGATCCGCGCCCTGTACGTCCAGGACCGGCTGACGCCAATGCTGCTGGAAGCGGCGTTGTTCGATGAGCGCGAGCAACGTCACAACGCGCGTAACCAGTTCGAGCTTATGCTCTCCGAGGTGAGCCTGCCCTCCGAGTTGATGGTGAGCCGGGAGATCCGCGAAGGACACGCAGGGCACGAGATACTGCATGAGGCGCAAGATTGGAACGCCGACCTAGTCGTTCTGGGAACGCACGGGTTCGGCTTCTTCAATCGACTGCTGCTGGGCAGCACCTCGACCTACGTGTTGCGGCACGGGCATTGTGCGACGCTGGTGGTGCCGCGGCCGCAGGAAGCGGCTTAACTCGCCATCGCCATCCCCATCGTGGCATCGGAAGATAACGATGGAGAGGGAGAGGGAGAGGGAGAGGGAGACGGTATGGTAACTCGAGTGATAGGTGGGGTGGTCGTGTGCGCGGTCGCAGCGGCGGTGATGAAGGCGGGGCAGGAGTCGGAGGGGCGGGCGGATGGCCAGGTGCTGGCGAAGGTTGTGCGAGAGATAGAGGGGCTGGATGCGATGCGGTCGGCCCTGGCGGGCTCGTTCACGGGCGAGCCGGATCTGTCTACCTTCGCGCAAGTGTGCCGGCCGGTGGGTGCGCAGGCGAAGCGGCTGGCCGAGGAGAACGGCTGGCGGGTCGCGCAGCTGGCGGAGAAGTATCGCAACCCGGATCACCGGCTCGACCCGGAGGCGGAGCGGGTCTACCGGATGATGGCGGGCGATCCGGGGCTAATGGGTATCTGGGCGCGAGCCGAGTTCGAGGGTCAGGCGGGCTATCGCTATTTCCGGCGCATCGTCGTGGAAGAGGCGTGCCTCGCCTGCCACGGGCCGCAGGAAGATCGTCCCCAATTCGTGAAGGATGGCTACCCCGAGGACCGGGCATACGGTTTCGAGGTGGGTGACCTGCGGGGTCTCTACTCCGTCTTCGTGCAGGACTAGGTGGCGCCGGGTCGCTTGCGGAGCTCGTAGAGCCGGACGTGCTGGACGTCGAGGTCATCGAGCCAGCGCCCGAGCACGAAGTCGGTGCCGATCTGGTAGATCCTGAAGCGAGGCGGTGTCTCGACTTCCCCCAACAGCTCGCCGTCCCGATTGAAGACGGTCCAGCGCGGCTGTTGGTCGCCGGGCCGTCTGTACTCTTCGACCCAGAGGTTGCCGTCGTCGTCGGTGAGGATCCTCTGGTAGGCGGGCATCGTTTCCGGAACCGGCATGGCGCCGAACATGCGGCGGACGAAGATCCGCTCGTTCTCGTCGTCCGCGTCCGCCAGCTCCTGCTGAATGAAGCGGTCGATGTCCTGCGCGGTGACCGCGAGGTTCGCGTGTGCTTTGCGGATGACCCGTGTCAGGACGCCGGCTGCGTCGTAGCGGTCGATCTCGTATGAATCGGAGCTACCGAAATAGAAGCCGTCGCCGTGCGCGGCGGCGTCGGAGCTGCGGCCGAATATCCTGGTGCTGGATGAGATACTCTGCTCATCGACCTGGACATACCACTCGGCGCCCGGAAACCAGCCCAGGGAGTCGAGGACCACACCCTCAGGGTCACAGCGGAGGTAGAGCACAGAGTCGCGGGTCAGGCCGCCTTGGAGCCGGTCGCCGCGGCTCATCCTGCGGGCGCTGATCAGGAAGGAGCCGTCGGCGAAAGGCGCTTCGGCGTACGGGAAGAGGCCCGCCCCCATCAAGAACTGAAGGTTGAAGGAACGCACGAAGACGCCGTTCGTGTCGAAGATCGAGACCCGGTCGTGTCTGTAGTCGTAGGCGAGCAGCGAATCGGCATGTGTCCAGAGCCGGCTCAGCCCCTCGAATTCACCGGGTCCCCCGCCTTCGCGGCCTGCTGAGGCGAGGAAGCGGCCGCGCGCGTCGTAGAACCTGATCTCGTGGGTGCCCGAATTGGCCACGGCGATGCGGCCGTCGCTCATCTTCACCGCGTCGGCGACGCGATACAGCTGGTAGGCGGGGTCACCCTCGAGGACGCCGATGTCCAGCGTGGGCTCTTCGGAGAGCCGCCAGCCCGATCCCTCCGGCCAGCGAGGGGTGCTGTTCTCGACGATGTGGATGCCGGCGCTGTCGCGGACCAGCGGTCGGGCGGATCGCTCCGAGTCGCTGCCGCAGGCCGCCAGACACGCGAGCAGCGGCAGGTATCCGATGCGGTGTAATCGATCGATTTTCATCGCAGCCGTGGTGTGCGGGTCCCGGTTCAGCGCCGCTTGAGCTTGTAGAGCTGAACGCTCTCGACTCCGAGCTCGTCGGTCCGGCGGCCGAGCACGAAATCGGAGGCGACCTGGTAGACCTCGAGGTTTGGCGGTGTCTCCACCGTGCCGAGCATCACGCCCTGCGGATCGAACACGGTCCAGCGCGGCTGGTCGTCGCCCGGGCGCCGATACTCTTCGACCCAAAGGTTGGCTTCGGAGTCGACGATGAGCCGCCGGTAGGCGGGCATCGTTTCCGGGAACGGCATGTCGTCGAGCAACCGCCCCAAGATCGTCCGCCCGATCTCGTCCTCCTGGTCAGCGATCGCGTCTTGCTTCCAGCGTTCGACATCCTCGGCGGTGACCGGCAGGTTGGTCTGCGCCTTGCGGATCAGGCGGGTCAGCCTACCGCGTGCGTCGTAGTGGCCGATCTCGAAGGAATCGGAGCTTCCGAAGTAGGAGCGGTTTCCGTGAACGGTGGCATGGGGGCGGCGGCCCAGCGCTCGCACGCTCGCGGCCATCGAGTTCTCGTCCCGCTTCACGTACCACTCGGGGCCGGGGAACCAGCCGAGCGAATCGACAAGCTCGCCTTCCGGGCTGCAGCGCAGGTACAGAGTGGAATCGCGACGTATTCCTCCTTGGACCTCGACGTCGAGGGCGGGTCGGGCATCGATGAGCAGCGACCCGTCGGTGAACGGTGCGATGACGAGGGGATGCGACCGTGCTCCTGTCACGCCGTGGAGCTGGAACGATCTGGCGAACGTGCCGCTGGGCTCGAAGATGGAGATGCGGCGCGAGCGATAGTCGTAGGTGATCATCGAGTCGTCGGCGAACGTCCAGAGGCCCGTGAGCTCTTTGAACTCACCGGGCCCGCCGCCTTCGCCGCCGCCGGCCGACATGAACCGGCCCTTCGAGTCGTAGAAGCGCAGCTCGTAGGTGCCGGCGTTCGCGACCACGATGCGACCGTCGCTCAACCTGCGGGCGTCGGCCACCTGGTAGAGCTGGTACTCCGGGTCGCCCTCGAGCTCGCCGATCGAGAGTGCCGGCTGCTGGGCCAGCTGCCAGCCTTTGCCCTCGCTCCACAGCGGGGCCGTGTTCTCGACGATCCTAACGCCGGCGCTGTCACGGATCACGGCGCCGTTCGAGTCGGCGCCGTCGGCGCCGCAACCGGCGAGTGCGACGAGCAAGGCGATAGATGCCGACCCGGTGCCTAGGAGACGCGGCTGGCGGATTCGCGGCCGGTCCCGGTAACTGTTCATGATGTATGCTACTCCTTCAACAGCGCGTACATGCGGACATGCTCGACGTCGAGCTCGTCGGTCCAGCGTCCCAGCATGAAGTTGGAGCCGATCTGATAGATGCGAAACCGCGGCGGCGTCTCGACCACGCCCAGCATAGTGCCGTCGGCGTCGAACACGGTCCAGCGAGGCTGCTGGTCGCCGGGCCGCCGGTACTCGGCCACCCAGAGGTTGCCCGCCTCGTCGGTGATGAACTCAGCGTAGGCGGGCATGACATCGGGCCAGGGCATACGTGCGTACATGCGCTCGCGTATCTGCCGCCGCCGCTCGTCGCGCGCTCTGGCCAGACTCTCTTGCGTGTAGAGCTCGATGTCCTCGGGCGTGACCTCGAGGTTACCCTGGTCCAAGCGGATCAGTCGTTGCAGCGTTCCATCGGACGCGTAATAGCCGATCTCGTACGAGTCGGAGCTGCCGTAGTAGAAGCCCGAGTCGTGGATAGCGGCCTGGCCGAAATGGCCGAACGCCACGCCGCCACCGACCCAGTTGTCGCCCTCCTGGAACGAGTAGGAAGTGCCGCCGGGGAAGAGGCCCAGGGTGTCGAGCAGTGCGCCCTCCATGTCGCAGTGGAGATAGAGGGTGGTGTCGCGACGCAGGCCGGGCTGGGTCTCACCGATGAAGAACTGCTCGAGCGCCACCAGGAGCGAGCCGTCCGAGAAAGGCGCGACCTGGGTCGGGAACCCACCGAGCTGGTCGATGAAGTGGAGACCGAAGGACCGGACGAAGCGGCCGAGCGAATCGAACACCGAGATGCGCCGCAGCCGATAGTCGTAGACGAGTAGCGAGTCGGCGGCCGACCGCTCGATCCACAGCATGTCCTCGAACTCACCCGGGCCGCTGCCCTTACGGCCGGTCGATGAATGGAAGCTCCCGGACGCGTCGAAGAAGCGCAGCTCGCCGGTGCCGGCGTTCGCCACGACGATGCGGCCGTCGCCGAGCCGTAGCGCGCCGGCGACGTGGAACAGCTGGTGGGCGTCGTCGCCCTCGACGACCCCGATATCGAGGGTCGGCGACTCGCCGAGCCGCCAGCCGCTCCCCTCCGGCCACAGCGGCCCGGAGTTCTCGACGATTCGGACGCCGGTGCTGTCCCTGACCTCGGGGCCGGAGTGGCGCGCCGGACCCGTATCGCAGGCGGCCGTCGCGAGGGCGAGCAGCAGGCCGAGCGCTGGTCTTCTGGTGCTGTCGGTCATCGCGCTTTGAGGTTCATCCGACGGCGGGAGCTATCGCACAGTCGCCTCTACCATGATAGACGCGCGAGGGTATCGAAGCGACCACGCCGGCCGACTCTGGCCATCCTGCCCGGTGCGGGACAGCTTGGGCCTGTCACCAAGGTGATCCGCTGTAAACGCCGGGCCTGCAGACGGCGTCACAGGTACGGGCAAAGGCTACCGGGAGCAGCGTTGAGCGAGCCGACGAGGATCGATGATAGCGTATCCGCCCTTGTCAGGGGCGCGCAGGCCGGGGATGAAGGTGCCTTCGAGCGGCTGGTGCGGCGCCATTACGCTCGGATCCACCGTTGGGCGCTGGCGCGGACGGGCGATCGGGACGAGGCCGACGACGTCACGCAGGAGGTGTTGGTGAGGCTGCACCGGCACCTGGCGAGCTTCGATGGCCGCTCGCAGTTCACGACCTGGCTGTACCAGGTCACGCGCAGCGCGGCCGCCGACCTGCACCGGAAGCAGGCACGGCGCGAGCGGCTGGCGGTGAGGTTCAGGCGCGAGCCGGCTCCCGTATCACATGATCCGCGGGCGGAGCACGAGGCGGTGGACGAGAAGCGAGCGACCGGTCTGGTGCGGACGTTCCTGGAGGAGCTGTCGGAGCGGCAGCGCGAGATCTTCGACCTCTGTGACCTGCAGGGACTCGGGCCGGCCGAGGTGAGCGCGATGCTGGGGCTGGAGCCGGTGACGGT
>JASFTY010000143.1:0-8983 GCA_050050535.1 Gemmatimonadales bacterium
CGGCCTCGCGGGACAGTTCGGGCAACGAGGAAGCCGCGACGGCGATGCCGAATAGGCTCACCGGCAGGAAGTAGAGGCGCTGGCCGTAGTAGAGGGCGGCCACCGCGCCGTGTACGAGGAAGCTGGCGAGGAAGACGTCCAGTAGGCTGGCGAATTGCGCGACCCCCTGGCCCAGTACTACGGGCCCAAAGTTCCGGATCACGCGATGGACCGGGTCCCAGGCGGTGTTCAGCGACAGTTTGATGCGCCCGGAGAGCCGCCGCGCGGCCGGCACCTGAATCAAGAACTGAAGCGCCCCGCCGATCAGGGTCGACCAGGCGAGGGCGACGACGAGCGGCTCCCAGCCGGCCCGCCAGGCGACGAGCAGCCCGACGATCTGCGAGAGGTTCCAGACGACGGGTGCCGCGAAGGAGAGGAAGAAGCGTCGATGGCTGTTCAGTACCCCGAGGCACCAGGCGGCGAGGATCATGAACCCGGCCATCGGGAAGAGTATGCGGACCAGCCAGGTGGTGAGCGCCACCGATTCGGCCGGCCAGCCGGGGACCAGCAGGCGGGTGAGCCAGGGCGCCAGCAGGACCCCCAGGCCGCTGAGGGCGGCGGCGAGGACGAGCAGCAGGCCGAGGATGACGCCGGCCAGGCGCCGCGCGTCTGAGTCGGCCCCGCGGCCCAACAGGCCGCTGTATACGGGGATGAACGAGGCGGAGAGTGTCCCCTCGCCCAGGAGGTTGCGGATGATGTTGGGGATCCTGAGGGCGGCGGCGTAGGCGTCGGCGGCCACAGTGGTGCCGAAGAAGGCGGCGATCGCCACATCGCGGCCGAACCCGGCCAGCCGGCTAAGAAAAATCCCCGCTCCCACGGCCAACGCGGGGCGGGGTCTGCGGCCTACTCTGTTCGCGCCCTCACTCGTCACCGGGCGGCAACGCCTCCTGCTCCTTGGGCTTCTCGAGCAGCTGCCTGATGAAGCGCGACTCCTCCTGTAGCGACTGGACCGACTCGCCGAGGTACTGCACCTCTTTCTCGAGCTGCCTGAGCCGTTCCTCACCTTCGCCGGCCGACTCGCCGGAGCCGAGACGGCGCGCCAGCGCTCGGCCCACCTCCGAATCGAGGACGATCGCCGTGAGCGGGATCATCATCAGAAGCAGAACGACAACGCCGAGAACCCAGACCATAACGTAAGATCGCCTCTTTCGGTTGTCCGGACCAGCGAAACGTAGGCCGCGGCGCTCTCCGGGGCAAGTGAGCTAGTCGAGAGGAGTTACGACTCTCGCCGCGATCTCGTCGAGCAGACGCTCGCCGTAGCGCACCAGGAACGGATAGACGGTCAAAACCCGTTCCTGGAGCTTGCCGCCCGGGTACAGGTTGACGGCAGCCTTCTCCAGCTGCCCCTGCATGACCCCGTGCTGCTCACGCACCCGGGCCTGCAGCCGCGATTCCAGCGAGCGGATGCTCCCGTAGACCGCCTTCCGCCCCCTGTCCAGCGCGCTTCGCGCTCCCGGATCGAATGCCAGTGCCGCCGCCTCGACCTCGTCCAGCCCGGCAGCCACCGACCGGCGCAGCGCCTCCAGCGACTCTTGGAGCTCGGCCGGTGTCCGCTCGTTCAACAGCCTTCTCACCGCCGTCGCGGCATCGCCCGCCAGATCGTCCGCTCCGATCCCGTACTTCTCCAGCACGCGTGCGACCTTGGGCTCGATGATTCGGAAGGCCGCCCGCGGGACGACTACAGGGGCCGGCACATCGGACAGCTCGAACAGGACCTGGCTCTGCGCCAGGTAAGCGATCTCGGCCGGACCACCGACGTATGCCAGCACCGGGAAAGCCCGCGCTTCGGTGACCGGCCGCAACAGCGCGCCGGGGCTCACCCGCTCGGGCGTCCGCTCGATGGTCGCCCGCAGTTCCTCGGCGCTCAGTCGCTCGCCCGAGCGCCGAAGATACGCGCCATCGCCGTCGTGGAGGATCCGGTCGCGTCCGAACCCACCTTCCAGGAATAGCTGTGTCGCGCCCGCCACCACGCCCACCTGGGGCTCGAAACCGGCCTGCTTGATCGCCTCCGAGCGCTCGATCAGTCGCGCCTCGCTCTCCGACCGGCGCTCCCACTCGGACCATAGGATCTCCCGGGTCTCGCTTTTCACGAAGGGATGTGCTGTGCGAGAGAACAGGAACTGGTGGCCTCTGAGCAAGTGGGCGAGTGCGGCCTGGAAGGCGGCGGCGACGGGGCGACCGGGGCGATAGGCATCTCGAAGCGGCTCTAGGACACCTGCCTTAAACTCTGTTTCCGGGGTCATTTGCGCCAGATAATCTAAGACCCGCTCTATATCCGGATCCAGCTCGATCGACTCGACCGGCGGTGTCGGCCCTTCCTCCCCCGCTCCGTGCGCTGAGGTGACGGAGAGGCGCACGAGCCGGTTCTCTAGGTCGATGACGTAGGTGTGGTCGACCTCGGGCCAGTCGTGGTCCTCGGAGGCGACGCTGAACAGGGGCATGACCGGCAGGCCGAGCGCTTCCTCGAGCTGGCTGGCCAGGCGCGCGGCTGTGAGAGCCTTGTAGAGGGTGAAGAGCGGGCTGACGAAAAGGCCGGCTTGCTGTCCCGTGGCGACGAACAGTCCCCTGCCCTGGATGATGTCTTTCAGCCGCTCACGCGCCGCACCCTGGAGCTCGGGTAGCAGGCGGGCGAGAGCTTGCCAGCGGGAATCCGGATAAGCGTTGCGAACGGTCCGGGCCAGGGCACGGTAACTGTCGATCGTGCCGGGGTCGCCGGCCCGATAGAAGGATTCGACGCTCGGGAAGTCGTCGATGTAGGCGCGGGTGAGTGCCGGGCCCTGCAGCGGAACGGGATCGATGCTGAGGCCGGGATGAGTCATACGGCGTGTCCGAACAGGATGAAGCGGGGCGCCTCGGGGCCCGGCGGCGATCCGGTGTAGTCGCCGTAGCTGCGCTCCGGCTCCAGACGCGCGGCGCGCAGCATGTCGGTCAGCTCGGCCGGCGTGTAGAGGCGGACCCGCTCGTAGAAGGTGGCCAGGGGGCGATCGTCGCTCGCCTCGAAGATTCGGATCTCCTTGACCACGACCTTGCCGTCCTCTTCCAGTCGCCGTCGCTGTACGACGCGGCGGCCATCGTGGAGGCGCTCGTCGTCGTCGACCAGGCGGGCGCGAACGCGGTCGGCGTTCAGGAAATCGAGGGCGAAGCAGCCGCCGGGCTCGAGGACGCGGCGGATCTCGGCGAGCACCCGCGCATCCTCTTCGGGGTCGGCGAAGTATCCGAACGAGGTGAAGAAGTTCGCCACGAACTGGAAGCTGCTGTCGGCGAGGGGCAGATGACGCATGTCGCCACGGACCAGCCGCAGATCGTGTCTTCTCTCGTGCGCCTGCTCGAGCAGCTGAGCCGAGAGATCGAGCCCGATCGCGTGCAGGCCCCGGAGCTCGAACTCCACCATGTGACGGCCGGCGCCGCACGCCAGATCGAGGATCAACCCTGCGGGTGGAGCACAGCCCCGGCACACGAGCTCGACAGCGGCCCGAGCCTCCTCCTCATCGCGGTGGGGGTAGAGAGCCAGGTACTCTTCGCCGAACCAGTCCCGATACCACTCCGGTGGTCTCTCCGCCACGCTCATCCGCCCCTGTGATACGGTTCACCGCGCAGGATAGTACCGGCGCGGTAGATCTGTTCAGCCAGCAGCAGGCGCGCCATCTCGTGCGGCAGGGTGAAAGACGAGAGGGCGAGCACGTGCCGGGCGCCGTCTCGCAATTCGTCGCTCAGACCCAACGGTCCGCCGACCAGGAAGGCGACGCCGGGCCGGGCGCCCACGGCGAGCTCTCCCAGGTATCCGGCCAACTGCTCGGAGGACCAGCTCACACCGCGCTCATCGACGGCGACGAGTTCGAGCCCGGGCTGGACCTGGTCGGCCAGGTCGCGCGATTCCTTCGCGATGATCGCGCTCGTATCCGCGCCCGGTCCGATGCGCTGCTGGCGTACTTCCAGCGACTCGAACTTGAAGTAGTGGGCGATACGCGACTCGTATTCGCGGACCGCCTCGGCCAGACCCGCCATCCGCGGTGTGCCCACCGAAATAATCATCACCTTCACGGCATACTCGCTCGCCCCTGCCGGTCACTCGGGCGCGACCACGACGCTGTCCAGCAGGAAGCACTCGTTGTCCTTGTACGGGAAGTCGGTCACGTAATGAAGGCCGCGACTCTCGCGCCGCCAGAGCGCGCAGCGTACGATCAGCCCGGCGACGTCGAGCATGTTCAGCGTTTCCGCGGCATCGGCCCAACGAACGCCCCCGTCCGAGGTCGCCGGGTCGGTCGGCAGGCCCGACCACTCTCGGCGCAGCCCGCGTAGTTGGTGCATCCCTTCCCGCATCACCGCGACACTGCGCACAATCCCCAGGTGATCCCACATGAGCCGCTTCAGGCGCTCGCGCAGTTGGGCCAGCTCGCCGCTCGCCACGCCGGACAAGTCATCGGGAGGCGTCCAGGCCTCGCCGCCCGCCGGCGGCACGAAGGGCAGCTCCCAGAGCATCCGGGAGGCGGCACGCTCGGCATAGACGACGGCCTCGAGCAGCGAGTTCGAGGCGAGGCGATTGGCGCCGTGCACGCCGGTACAGGCGCATTCGCCGGCTGCGAAGAGGCCGGGCAGCGACGTCCCGCCATCGATGTCGGTCCAGACGCCGCCACACATGTAGTGGGCGGCGGGCACGACCGGTATCGGCTCCTTGCGCGCATCGATGCCCTTCGCTCGACAGCCCTCCAGTATGGCCGGGAAGCGCTCCTCCAGCCGCTCGGCGGAGATCCCGGTCGCGTCGAGCCAGACGTGGTTCGATCCGCTGTCCCGCATCTCGCTGTCCACGGCGCGTGCCACGATATCACGCGGCGCCAGGTCGCCGCGCGGGTCGTAGCGGCCCATGAAGGCGTCGCCATCGAAGTTGCGCAGTACGGCGCCTTCGCCGCGCAGCGCCTCCGAGATCAAGAAGGCATGTTGCTCGGCCGGGTAGAGCGCGGTGGGATGGAACTGGATGAACTCCATGTTGGCGCACTTCGCGCCGGCGCGGTACGCGAGTGCGACGCCGTCACCGGTGGCGATGGCCGGGTTGGTCGTATGGCAGTAGAGGGCGGCGCTTCCGCCTGCGGCCAGCATGGTGGCGCGGGCACGGACGGGTACCGCCTCGTTCGCATCGACATCGAGCACCCAGGCGCCGACGCAGCGGCGCCGGCCCGCCCGGCACTCGGCCTGCAGCGAGATGACCATGTGATCCTCGAGCAGCCGGATCCGCGGGTGGCCGGCCACGGCGCGGTCGAGCGCATCCTCGATGGCGGCGCCGGTCTTGTCCTTGCTGTGAACGATGCGGGCGTGCGAGTGGCCGCCCTCGATACCGAGGGCGAGACGTCCTTCGGACTGCGAGAAGCGGACACCCCAGTCGATGAGGTCGGCGACGGCCTGTGGGCCGCTGCGCACCAGTGTGTCGACGCGATCGAAGTGACAGAGACCGGCGCCGGCCTGGAGCGTGTCGTGGACGTGGTCGGCGAAGGAATCGGACCGATCGACTACGGCGGCGATTCCGCCCTGAGCGTAGTTGGTGTTGGATTCGAGGCTGGCCTTCTTGGTCACCAGAACGACATCGGCGTGCTCGGCGACCCTCAGCGCGAACGTGAGGCCGGCGATCCCGGAACCGATGACGAGGATGTCCGTATCGATCGCCGTCATCCCTGGCGCTCCAAGCCTAAGAGTAAACGGTCGACAGCCGCGCTGCCGCTCTCCCAGTCGACTCGCTGCAGCGGTACGTATAGCTCGGCCGCCGATCCCAGAACAGGACCCAGCTTCACAGCGTCCTTCAAGGTAGCGACGAGCGGCCCGCGCCCGGCGCGTTGCGAGATCCGGGCGATCTCTTTACCGCTGTAACGGTGGTGGTCGGGAAGGCCCCACCGCTCGTCGAGCGTCGCGCCCGCCTCTTCCAGCTGCCTGAACACCACCTCCGGCCTGGCCACGCCGGCCACGGCCAGGGCGCCGTGGAAACCGGTGAGCGGGGTCGGTTCGTCCAGGCTGCCACGGGTCGCGTCGTAACGGGCGAGCCCGGCCAGGCCGACGTAGGCCTCGGCGGTCTGGGCGGCGAGACACAGCTTCGCCAGCTGTTCCCTGACGCGTCGCGCTACGGCCCGGGTCGCGACTTTGCGCGTCGTGACGATCAGGGCCGCACGCTCGAGCGCCGCCAACGGTTCGCGCCAGGGGCCTCGGGGCAACAGGCGCGGCGATGCGCTCCACTCCTCCGCCGCCACCAGAACCACGTGGGCGTCGGGCTTCAGCGCCCGGTGCTGGAAGGCGTCGTCCAGAACCACGACGTTCGCCCCGTGCTCGGCGGCTCGTCGCACCCCTGCGACGCGATCGGGCGAAGCGTGCACGGGGATTGCCGGGTTCAGAAGCCTGTGAACCTCGATCTCGTCGCCCCCGTAGCCGCGCATCACGACGGCGGGAGCGAGCCCGCGTGCGGCGAGCGCGCCTGCGAACCAGGCAGTCAGGGGGGTCTTGCCGGTTCCACCGACCGTCAGGTTTCCCACTCCGAGCGCCGGTATCTGCGCGGCCAACGAGGTCAGGACGCCACGGTCGTACATCCAGGTCCGAGCGGCGACGCCGGCCCGGTAGGCCAGTTCTGCGGGTATCAGTAGCAGCGACGCCGCACGGTACGCCGGCGTGTCGGGATGCCAGAGGCGCTCGTGCCATTCGCTCATCGTCGCAGCGCGCTCCGCGCGGTGGGCCCGTCGACGCGTGCCTTCAGGTCCTGAAGCTGGGACTCGAGGACCTGGGCATGCTGCTCCAGGTCTCGTACCGAGCATTCACGCGGTACGCGTCGCGGCTCGCCGATGGCTACGCGAATCGTGGCGAACGGTTTGGGCACCATGAAGCTGTCCCAGCCCTCGAACCACCAGGCCCGGTGCGTACCCGCCATCACGGGGATCACCGGCGCGCCTGTCATCCGAGCCGCCTGCAGCGCCCCCGGCTTCAGCTTCTCGCGCGGCCCCTGCGGTCCATCCGGCGTGATCGCCAGCGAACGACCCGCTCTCAGCTTGCGAACCAGCTCGCGCAGTGCCGGGAAACCACCGTGCGTGCTCGAGCCGCGAACGGTCTCGTAACCGAGGGCCCGTCCCACGCGGGCCAGGTACTCGCCGTCGCGATGCTGGCTCACCAGCGTCACGATGTCGTTGCCGCGGTAAAGGTACAGCAGCGGCACGAGACGTCCGTGCCAGGTGACGAATACGACGGGCTCCCCGGCACCCCAGGTCGCTTCCTGATGCTCGGCACCCTCGACCTCGAAAGCGAGGCTGGAGTACAGCCCCCGAAGTAGCAGCGGCCCGAAGCTACCCGCCAGTCCGAGAGCGATCCGATGGCGGGCTCTCACGCGCCTGCGTCCAGAAGTTCGGCCGCCAGATCCGCCACACGCTCCGGTGCCCCCGGTTCGCCCAGCTGGTCGCGTACCGCTCCCAGCGCCTCGACCATCTCCGCTCTTTCCTGCGAGCCCTCGTCGAGCAACGGCAACAGCGCCTCGGCCATCTCGTTCGCCGATAGTCGCTGCACGAACTCGGGAGCGATGCGGCGTCCCGCCAGAATGTTGACCATCCCCACGCTGTCCACCTGAACCAGCCGCCGCGCCAGAACGTAGCTCAGCGGGTTCACCCGGTAGGCGATGACCAGCGGCGTCCCGTGGAGCGCCGCCTCCAGCGTCGAGGTGCCCGACTTGGCGAGCACGGCGCTGGAGCCAATCAGCACCGCGGCCGAATCGTGGACCAGCCGGTAGCCGGAGGCACGCGCGTACAGCTCGAGCGGCACGTGGGGCGCAGTGGAAACGACGACCTGGACCTCGGGGCGGCGGCGTCTGACCTCGGTGGCGGCGGCCAGGAAGGGGCCGAGCAGCCGGCGCACCTCCTGGGGCCGCGAGCCGGGGAGCAGCCCCAGAACGGGGCGCAGGGGGTCCGTTCCCAGCGCCGCAATCGCGTCCCCGGCCGTCTGTTGGGGCTCCAGTAGATCGAGTAGCGGGTGGCCGACGAAAACGGCCTCCACGCCGAATTCTCGCAAGAACGGCTCCTCGTGCGGGAAGACGACCGCAACGCGATCCGCCTTCTCCGCCAGGATCCGCGCCCGCTGCTGGCCCCAGGCCCACAACTGGGGGGCGATGTAATACAACACCGGGATCCCCCTATCGTGTGCCTCCCCGCAGAGCCGCAGATTGAAGCCCGGGAAGTCGATAGGTATTACGAGGTCCGGCGGCATCTCGTCGAGCAGGAGACGGACGCGGCGGCGCAGCGCGAAGAAGAAGGGCAAGCGGGAGAGGACCTCTGCGAGTCCGATGACCGCCAGGCGCTCGAAATCGACGATCGGCCGCACACCCTCCGCCTCCATGCGGGGGCCGGCCAGCCCGCTCAGTTCGGCATTCGGGAATCTCCGGCGCAGCGCCCGGGCGAGTGCGGCGCCATGGAGATCTCCTGAGGCCTCGCCCGCCGAGAAAAAGATGCGGGGCTCAGACACGCGAGCCTAGATACCAAATCGCTACGAGGACGGCGGCGAGCAAGATGACCAGCGTCCGCGTGCGCATCCCCGCCCTCTCGCGCGAACCCTGCATCTTTCGCTCACGCCTGAGCTTTATCAAGGACATTGTTCCTGTGCCTTTCGATGTGCTCGACGATATCCAAAGCGACTGCGAGAGCCGTGCGGCCATCCTGGGCGCTGACGGCCACCGGCTCCTCGCGACGTACGGCCCGGATAAACGTCTGCAGCTCCAGCTTCAGGGGCTCTTCGCCGTCACCGCGCAGCGGGATGTGCTCGACCAGGTCACTCAGCTCGTTCGCCTCGGCCGAGGTCGTTCGCTTCCGCCGGTAGAACTCGCCGGTGCCGTTTCCCAGGTCCAAGCTGAGGTAGCCGCTCGGCTGGAAGAACCGGATCTTCCGTTGACGTCGAACGGATACGCGGCTGGCTGTGATGTTGGCGACAGCGCCGCAAT
>JASFTY010000144.1:0-8972 GCA_050050535.1 Gemmatimonadales bacterium
CTGCGCCAACGTGGCCAACCTGTTGCTGTCGCGCGGCGAAGGCCGGCGGCGCGAGCTGGCGGTGCGGGCGGCGCTGGGCGCCGGGCGCGGCCGCGTGGTCCGGCAGCTGCTCACCGAGAGCGTGGCGCTCGGCCTGGCCGGCGGCGTCCTGGGCGTTGGGCTGGCCTACCTGGGGATCCGGGTCCTCGTGCCGGCGGCCTCGGACAGTATCCCGGCCGGCGCGGCGGAGCGTGTCGGGCTCGATCTTACCGTACTGGCGTTCACCTTCATCGTGGCGGTGGGCGCGGGTCTCCTGTTCGGGGTCGCGCCGGCGCTGCGCGCCTCGGCCCAGGGTCTGGCGGCCGAGCTCAAGGAAGGCGGGCGCGGTGACACGGTGGGCCGGGGCCGGCAGCGGCTGCGCTCGGGTCTCGTGGTCGCCGAGGTGGCGCTCTCGCTGGTCCTGCTGATCGGTGCGGGGCTGATGGTCCAGAGCCTGCGCAAGCTGCAGCAGGTCGACAAGGGCTTCGTGGCGGAGAACGTGTTCACGGCGCGCGTCTCGTTGCCCCGCGTCCGCTACGACGGCAAGGGTCCGGCCTGGCGCTTCTTCGACGACTTCCTGCGGCGCGTGCGGGCGCTGCCCGGCGTGCGGACCGCATCGCTCAGCCAGGTCGTCCCGCTGCAGGGCGGCAGCTGGGAACAGAGCATCGTGCCGGAGGGCACGCCGCGCGAGCCGGAGAACTTGAGGTCGGTGCTCTACTACGTGGTCACACCCGACTACTTCCCGACGTTCGGCATGACGCTCCTGCGCGGTCGCGGCTTCGGCGAACAGGACCGCGATGGGGTGCCCCCGGTCTGCATCATCGACGAGACGCTGGCCGAGACCTTCTGGCCCGGCGAGGACCCGGTCGGCAAGCGGGTCAACTTCGAGGCGGGTGAGGGCTGGACCCCCGAGAACCCGGTCCAGCTCTGGCGCACGGTGGTCGGCGTGGTCCGCAACGTCCGGCACTACGAGCTCGAGAGCCCGGCCCGCATCACGGTCTACGTGCCGATGGCCCAGAGCGCCGGGATGTGGACTGGCTCGATGTACGTCGCCGCCAAGACCGCGGGCGATCCGCTGCTGCTGGCCGAGCCGGTACGACGCGAGCTCGCCGCACTCGACCCCGAGGTGCCGCTCTACCGGATCGAGACGATGGAGGGCTACGTCAGCGGGGCGATGTCGAACAGCCGGCTGGTGGGCGGCCTGCTCAGCGCCTTCAGCGTGCTGGCGCTGGTGCTGTCCGCCGTCGGGATCTTCGGCGTGATCTCGTTCTCGGTGGTGCAGCGGATGCGCGAGATCGGCATCCGCATGGCGCTGGGCGCCCACCGGGGCGATGTGCTGCGGATGGTCACGGGGCAGAGCCTGCGCGTCAGCCTGGCCGGCGTGGTCCTCGGCCTCATCGCCGCCTTCGCGCTCACGCGGCTCATGTCGAGCCTGCTCTTCGAGGTCGACCCGGTGGACCCGCTCACCTACGCCGCGCTCGCCGCCTTCCTGGTCGCCGTCTCGACCCTGGCGGCGTACCTGCCGGCGCGCCGCGCGACCCGGGTCGACCCGGCCATCGTGCTGCGGGAAGAGTGAGCGGCGGGGAATTCGGCAAACCAGGATTGACCGGTCGCTCAAACAGGTAGTGGAGTCGGGTCGGCGCCGGGGACCGCGCGCTCCGGTCGACCCGGCAGTCGGGGTCGTTGCTTCCCGCGAGGAAAGCGGACAACTCACCTGCGGAGGCGACCTGAAGATCGGAGCCGGGTCGCTGACACCAACTCCGCGCGTCGGTCCCCCGGCGCCTCCCAGGCGGACTACTCCCAACACCTTTCAGCGACCCGCTAATTTTGCTTTGCCGAAACCCCCGCCGTGTCCTCATCCAGCGTCTTCCAGGCGCCCTCCTCGGTGTCGAACATGCTGATCATGAAGACGACGAGGCCCTTGCCGATCCGATCCTCATCTTCCTGGAGCTCGGCGAGCTGGGCCTGATTTCGCCGCGCGAGCTCGATGTTGGCGCTCGGTACGCCCTCGGTCTCGGCCTTGGGGTCGGTGAGCGTTTCGTACGCCTCCATCAGCTGCCGGCCCGTCCAGACGTACTCGGTATTCGACAGGCGATGCCGTTCCAGCGACTCGGCCAGTACGAGCCGCGCCCGCAGCAGCTTGCCCACCGATCGCAGGCCCGAGATCACCTCACCGAACCCGGGCTCTTCCCCGGTCTTCTCGCTCGCCTCGGCCTCCTCGATGAGCTGGTTCAGCTCCTCAGCGTACTCTGCGATCTCCGCCCAGACCTCGTCGGTCACCGAGAAGAAGGTCCAGGCCTGCTCCTCACTGACGACGCCGTCGGCCGGCGGCGCGAACGGGTACTGCTCGGCCAGCGCCTCGAACTTCTCCGTCGCCTCGCCGTGCGCGGCGAAGCCGCCGATCTGTTCCGACACGAAACGGCCGGCGAAGAACAGGAAGATCGCCGCCGCGACGATGACGACGAGTAGCGCCACGCCGCAGCCGATAAGGACCTTGGCGGCGGTGGGGATGCCCTCGCGGGGCGGCGGCTGCTGATATCCCGGCCCGTAGCCGGGGCCGTAAGGCGAGTCGGCCATCGTCCATCCCTCCGTTGCGGGAGCTCAGCCGTAGATGTGCAGGAAGAGGCGGTTCGCGACGTATACCCCGAGCGCGACGCCGATGATCGCCGCGAACACACCTGCCAGCTGACCCACCGGGGCGGCGAGCTGCCAGCCGATCGCCGCGCCGACGAACCCGAACATTCCCTTGACCAGCCTTCTCATCTTCGCTCCCTAGTCGCCGCGGGGATAGGGCAACGCCCTCAAAGAAGGCAAGAGCGCCGACGATGCGCAACAGCTAGCGAGAACGATTACAGCCGGCGGCCGCTACAGCATCAGGTGGCACAGGTAGGCCGTGAGCACACCCAGGTAGTTGCCGAGCCCGTAGCCGATCAGCGCCAGCATGATCGAGACCGGGACCAGGTCCTCGCGATGGACGGCGGCAGCGACCGGCGCCGAGGCGGCGCCGCCCACGGCCGAGACGCTGGCGACGGCGGCCATGCTCACGTCGATGCGGAACAGGCGCGCGCCGAGCACGATGAAGACGAAGTGCACGGCGATGCACACGAACCCGGCGATCAGGAAGAACTGGGCGCCGCCGATCTTGGTCAGGTCGGCCTGCGCGCCCATCATCGTCATATATATGTAGGTGAGCGTCATGGCGACGGGCATGGTCCCTGGCACCTTGCGGAGTCCGGTGCCGGAGAGCGCGATACCGATCGTGGTGACCAGCAGGATCGCCCAGGTACCCTCGGTGAGGACCGGCTCGACCTCCGGTAGGAAGTCGGCCAGTGCATTGGCGATCAGCATCGCCGTGAAGGCGAAACCCACCAGGGTCAGAATATCCTTGAAGTGTATCTCGCGGCTCTTCTTCTCGACGTCCGCCGTCGCCTCGAAGACGTGATCGATGTCTTTCTGCGAGACGCGGGTAAAACGGTTGAACCGCTCCGCCCAGCGCTTGCAGGTGAGGATGATCGGGAAGTAGACGACGTAGACGAAGTTGTCCACCAGTACGACCATGCCGACCATCTCGCCGGGCGTCTCGAGGCTCTCGGCGACCGCGGCCAGGTTGCCGGTCCCGCCGATCCAGCTGCCGGCCAGCGCGCCGTAACCGCGCCAGGTGTTCTCCGGCAGACCGTCCTTGAAGATGTAGAACGAGATCACCGCGCCGATGACGATCCCGAACGCGCCCAGCACCATCACGCCGGCGCCCCGCCAGGCGACCTTGATTACCTCGCGGATGTTCACGTCGAGCAGCATGATGACGATGAACATCGGCACCGCGAAGGAGCGGAACGTAGCATAGATCTCGCTCGACCGCGGTATGACGTTCAGGTTGCTCAGGAAGATGGGCGCCAGGAAGATCCAGATGATCGCCGGCAGGATGTCGAAGATCTTCCACTGGGTCTTCTTCTCCAGCCAGACGAAGAAGACGGGGATCATGGTGATGACGGCCATCACGCCGATAAGGTCGGTGAAGATCGGTTCCGACGGCATCACTCCTCCGGATTGTGATCGCGGGTGGCCCGGCGGCCGGGCGTTCGGGGCCGGAGAGTAGCACGGTTTCGGGGTGACGTAAAGTACCGGGAGGTTGGTGTGCGGTATGCGCCGGACACGCGCGCTTGCGCAAGCGCCGCTTGGCTGTGAGGTGGGCCGACGCCCGGAGCACCCCGGGACCCAGCGGCGTGCCTCGAGGTAAAGTGTGCCAGGGCCGGTCTACTCCTCGGACGGCGAGCTGTGCTCGCCACCCGGCTCCGTCCCGGCCAGTTGACGGAGCCCGGCTACATGCCAGCCTGTCCCTCCACCGGGCTCCCCGTCTCCGCCATCGCCACCTCGACCCAGTCAGGGCCACGCTTCTCGAAGACGGTAAGAGCCGCGGCGACGAGCACTCGATCGGACCGCTGGCCGTCCGGGGTAGTCTTCGTGTACTTGAGCTCCGCTTTGATCACGCCCCAGGCCATACTCCCATCGGCCGACAAGTGGATCTCCGGTGGCGCGAGGATGTTGACCTCGGAGTACTCGCGAGTCTCGAGGGCCGCCCGCCAATCCCCGTCGAGCTCAGACCGGTTCAGCTTGGCGATCTCCCCCTCGAAGACGGCCACGTACTCGTCGACATCGACTGCGTAACGAGACATGCACAGGTCGACGTCGCCGTCCAGGAGACAACTCCGGTTACCTTCATACAAACTCAGGATCTCTGCCCTCTCCTGCTCGAGATCCACGGTGAGTTGTTCGCCGCTACATGCGGTGATCAGAACGAGAAAGGCGAGCGGTAGCCACGGGCGTTTAGGACTCATGCTCTCCTCACAGATTGTGTCGCTTGACTGCTCAACCGAGGGAGAATCCGCGAGGGCCCGCGGCCCGCCGCGGAGGGCGCGCACTCCGGGCCGGAGGTTAGCACGTCTACGGCGTGTCGCAAAGTACTGGGAGGTCGGTGTGCGGTATGCGGTAGAACTGCCAACCTACCGCATACCGCACGCTGCACACTGCACACCGATTACTTCTGGAACCGCTCGTTCAGGAACTTGCCGACCAAATCGCGGGCACCGAGCCCGACAGCGAGTGCCGCGCCGAGGGCGGCGGCGCCGAGCAGGATGAGGAACCCGTTGGCGACGATCTCCTGGCCGATCCGCAGCTGGTTCAGCGCGATCGCGAAGGTGAAGATGATGAGCGCGAAGCGCGAGATCGTGGCGACCAGGCCCGCCTCGGTGATCCCGGCGTTGGCGGCCGCGGTCCTGACCAGCGCGGCGACGAAGTTGGCGGCGTAGAGGCCGACGACGATGACGATGACGGCGACGATGATGTTCGGGATGTAGAGCAGGATCTGGTTGAGCAGCTGGGACGCGACCTCGAGCCCCAGCGCGTTCACCGCGGTCACCAGCACGATCAGCATGACCAGCCAGTAGACCAGCACGGCGATCAGATCGGATGCCGACTGCTTCACCTCGCCCTTGGCGAGGAACTCATCGATCCCGGCCCGTTGGGTGAGCGTGGTGAACTTGATGAGCTTGAGGACGCGGGCGACCGCGGCCTTCAGCAGCTTGGCGATGATCCATCCGATGATCAGGATGACGATCGCGGCGAGGATGTTCGGTAGAAAGTCGCCGATTCCGCGCAGGAAGGCGCCTACCGAGTCGACGATGATGTCCTGAATCTGCATGGCTCACCTCTCGTGCCGGGGAACATTTGTGCACGACGTGCGACTCACGAATCTCTATCTGCAAAGGGAATGGGTGCCCCCCCTACAGTAGGGCCGGGTCCGCGGACGGGCAAGCAGCCGAGCGACGGGCAAGCAGCCGAGCGACGGGCAACTTGTGGCTCGTGCGGTCCCGGGCCTACAGTTATGTCGATCGGGCAAACGACCACCGACAGCGATGGAGTGATGAACCGGCGCACGCTACATACGACGGCCCCGCTCTCCTGGTCGGCGCTACTGCTGGCGGCGCTCGCCGGTTGCGGGTGCGGCGACCTGGAGACGGGCGATCTCGGGATATTGCTCGAACGTGGCGAGCTGCGGGTTATCGTGCCGCGGCGCGGCGAAGCCGAGGTCTTGCCGCGTCACGGTCACCCGTTCGACTACGAACTGGACCTCGCGGCGAAGTTCGCCGAGAGCGTCGGGCTGGAGCCTGTCTACGTCTGGGTCGACGAGCACGAGGATCTCATCCCGGCGCTCATCGAGGGGCGCGGCGACCTGATCGCCGCGAACCTGACCGTGACCGCGGAGCGCCGGCGCCAGATCGCCTTCAGCGTTCCCGTGGGACACGTGCGCGAGCAGGTCATCGTGCGGGCGGAGGACGAGTCGGTCCGGGGTCCGGCCGACCTCGCCGGCCGGCAGGTGGTGGTGCGCCGTTCATCGTCTTACTGGGGTACGCTGGAAGCGCTGCAGGCGCAGCACCCGGAGATCGAGCTCGTCGCCGCACCCGAGGACATGGACACCGAGGAGATCCTCTACCGGGTCGCCACGGGCGAGTTCGACGTCAGCGCGGCCGACGACAACCTGGCGGTCGACGTGCTGGCGTACCAGCCGGGGCTGCGGGTGGCGTTCGACCTGGGCGCGGAACGTGAGATCGCCTGGGGCCTGCGGGCGAGCTCGCCTCGGCTGCGCGAGGCGGTGGACGGGTTCATCGAGCGACAGCACCTCGGCGCGCGCCGACCGACGCGCTATCGGGCCGACCTCGATGGAATACGCGAGCGCAAGGTCCTGCGGGTCCTGACCCGCAACAGCGCATCGACCTACTTCGTCTGGCGCGGCAAGTTGGTCGGCTTCGAGTACGACCTGGCGCGCCGGTTCGCCGAGCGTATCGGCGCGCGCCTCCAGATCATCGTCGCGCCCGATCGCACCGCCCTGCTCACCTGGCTGCGCCAGGGGCGGGGCGACATCGTCGCCGCCGGCCTCACGGTCACCGAGCAGCGGGCCGCGCGGGACATCGCCTTCTCCCGATCTTACAGCTACGCAATCGAGACGCTGGTCGCCCGGGCCACCGACTCGACGCTGCACGAGCCGCGCGACCTGGCCGGCCGCACCGTGGTCGTCCGGCGCAGCAGCGCCTACTGGAACACGCTGACGCGGCTCCAGCAGCGCGGAATCGAGCTCAAGTTGGTCGCGGCGCCCGAGCAGCTGGAGACGGAAGAGATCATCGACCGCGTCGCGACCGGCGAATACGATCTGACCGTCGCCGACAGCCACATCCTCGGCATCGAGCTCGCCTGGCGCGACGACATCCGCGGCGCGCTGACTCTCGGTGACTCGATCCCCCACGCCTGGGCGGTGCGCTCGGGATCGGAGAAGCTGGCGGCCGCGATCGACGCCTTCCACCGCTCGGAGTACCGCGGCCTGTTCTACAACGTCACCTACAACAAGTACTTCAGGGACCCGGCCCGCATCCGCGAGAGCGCCGCGGCCCGCCCGTCGGCCAGCGGCGAGCTCTCGCCGTACGACGAGCTCATACGGGAATACGCCGCCCGCTACGGGTTCGACTGGCGGCTGATCGCCGCTCAGACCTACCAGGAGAGTCGCTTCGATCCCCAAGCCCGCTCGTTCGCCGGCGCGCTCGGCCTGCTGCAGGTGATGCCCGGCACGGCACGCGAACTGGGCATCACGGCGGTGGGCGACCCGGAGGCCGGTTTGCACGCCGGCGTGAAGTACCTGAGCCAGCTCTACGACCGGCTGGCGGAGATCGAGTCGGACGAGGAGCGCATCTGGTTCGCGCTGGCCGCCTACAACGCGGGCTACGGCCATCTGCAGGACGGCCGCCGGCTGGCGCGCGAGCTCGGTCGCGCGCCCGACATCTGGTTCGGCGAGGTCGAGGCGGTGATGCCGCTACTGGCCCGCTCCGAGTACTACAGTCGGGCCCGCTACGGCTACTGCCGCTGCGGCGAGCCGGTGCGCTACGTGCGCTCCATCCGCCAGCTCTACCGGGCGTACACGGCGGCGCTAGACAGGGGTGAATGAACGGGGTTCGTCCAATGCCGCGACCGGAGGAGTGAAGTTCGACATTGGAGCGCCTGCTCACCGGTCCGCCGCAACTTCACATTTCCCCGTTCAGCTATCGAACTTGTCCGCCGCGCGAAGCGGCGGCCGCGAGCGGTTTGGGGTATATTCAGGTATGATCGAACCGTCGCAGCTGCTCGAGAAACTGAACAAGCGTTACGAGCGCGAGGCGCTCGCGGGCATGACCTATGACGCAGCCCTACAGCGCTTCGCCGCGCTCTGGGCGGAGGCCCGCTCGCTGGGCTTCGACGCTCGTGACGATTGGCTGGCTGACCTCGAGCCCGACCTCGCTGTCGCCCGCGCTATCAATGGACTCCCACCGTCCACCTGACTTCTCACGGTTCATCGCGAAGATCGCCCGGGAGCTGCAGGCGCGTCAGTTGCCCTTCATGCTCATCGGTGGCCAGGCCGTGCTACTCCACGGAAGTCCGCGCCTCACGGAGGACATCGATATCACCCTGGGTGTCGATCCCGGGCGGCTGCCGGAGTTGCTCGACGTGTGCGCCGCGCTCCAGCTCGAACCGCTTCCGGAGGAGACCGACCTGATCATCCATAAGCTCTTCGCCGCACGAGCCGGGACATCGAGGACGCGGCGAGCGTGGTCCGGCGCTAAGGTGAACAGCTCGACTGGGGCTATCTGGAGAGGTGGGTGAAGGACTTCGCCGCCTTTCCCGGCCGCGAGCGCCTGGCGGAGCGGCTGGCGGAGCTTCGGCGTCAAACGGACCCATGCAGCGGTTGAGCCGATCGGTTACCGGCGGCCCCGCGTGAGGCGCTCACCCGCGGCCCTCTCGACTCAAGACTCTCGACTGGAGAGCGGGAGACGGGACTCGAACCCGCGACCCTCAGCTTGGAAGGCTGATGCTCTGACCAACTGAGCTACTCCCGCGTTTCGGTGGGCTGTAGCCGGTGGGCGGTGGGCGGTAAA
>JASFTY010000145.1:0-8972 GCA_050050535.1 Gemmatimonadales bacterium
CCGGTGCAGTTCGACGCGGTCGAGGACACCTCGGTATTCGAGCAGGTTCAGGATCGAGATCCTGAAGGGTCCTTTTACCGCTATATCGTGGACGACCAGGTGAAGCAGGCGATTCAGGAGCTGCCGGAGGAATTCCGGATCCCCGTCGTGTTGAGCGACGTCGAGGGATTGAGCTATGCCGAGATCGCCGATGTCCTCGGTCTGGCGGTCGGCACGGTGAAGTCGCGTCTGTTCCGCGGCCGGCGCCGGCTGCAGCAGCGGCTCTACAAGTACGCCATGGAGATGGGTTACATCAGATGAGCGGGTTCATCAGGGGCTTGGTGGAGAAGCTGATGCCGCAACCTGGCGGTATCGATTGCGAGAGCGTCATGGCGCAGTTGTACGAGTACCTCGACGAGGAGCTCGACGACCCGGGGACGGTGGAGAAGATCCGGGTGCACCTGGAGAAATGCCGGAGGTGCTACCCACGCTACAACTTCGAGAAGGCTTTCCTGCGCTTCGTGTCCGACCGAGGTCACACGAGTGCCCCGCCGGGGCTGAGGCGTAAGATCTTCCAGAACCTCCTCGAGGAGGAGAGTGGCCACTGAGCGGGGTTTGGTTCGTAGGCCGGCAGCCAACCCATCTTGCAGCCTAGCGCATTCCGAGGATAAGCTGGCTCGGTGGACATCAGACATGAGAGCGTACGGCTGGCAATGAGCGATCAGAGACATCTCTACAGGGTGACTATCCGCTACCTGCGACAGGTTCAGCAATACGAGGTCTTCGAGATCGAAGCCACCGATCTACGCGATGCGCTCCTCGCCGCGGCTGAGCGCTTCGGCGATGTGCTCAGCGAGTCTGCGGATCTGATCGAGATCAGGTCCGCCAATCCGGCGGAGTGATCGGGTCTGGTGAAGCGGTATCCGGCGTTCGAGCCGCCCGAGTACGTCGATTGGTCGCCCGATCCCGAGGTGATGCGGCAGTTCCGGCAGACAATCGAGCGTGAGCCCGCCAGGCGGAGGCGGATCGAGCAGCTGACGGCAGACCGGTTGTTGGCTCTGTACGCCGGGATGGTCCGCTTCCGGCTGCACGACATCGCCCTCAAGCGCTGGGTGCGCCAGGGCGTGATCTCGAAGGCGTGGCTCGGCACGGGTGAAGAGGCGACGACGGTGGGCCCGGTGCACGCGCTCGACCGCGGTGGTGCCGTGGGCGATGTCGTGGGCCCGATGATCCGCAACGCCGGCGCCTGTCACGAGATGGGCATGTCGGTGGCGGATATGTTGCGGGGCTACCTGGGTACCGCGGACTCGCCGAACCGGGGACGCGACCTTCATATCGGCGGGCGCGAGTACGGTGTGATCACGCCGGTCAGTACGGTCGGCAGCCTTGCAGCGGTGATCGCCGGATTGGGATTGGCGTTTCGCCTGCAGCGGTCGAAGCGACTGGCGCTCACCTGGGTCGGCGACGGCGCGACGAAGACGGGCGAAGCACACGAGGCGTTCAGCCTGGCAGCGGCGCAGCGGCTGCCCGTCATATACATACTGCAGAACAACCAGGTGGCGCTCGGCACACCTCTCAACGATCACCATGCCGGCGAGGGCTTCTCTGAGTGGGCGGGCATATACGGGGCAGCGGGTGCGACGTTCGACGGCAACCACGTGCTGGACGCGTACGCCGCCACGGTGTGGGCGGTCGAGAGGTGTCGCGCGGCTGCCGGCCCGGTCCTCCTCACAGCCGAGACCTTCCGGATGGGCGGACATGCAACGCACGACGAAGGTGAGGCGCGCGAGCTGTTCCCGCCGGAGACGTTCGCCTTCTGGGGGCGCCGCGACCCGATAGGTTGCTACGAGACGTGGCTGGTGGAAGGGGCGATCGACCTGACTACGGGCGCGGCGGTGGCGCCCGGCTCGGCGCGGACATCGAATCGCTCTGCGTTGGCCGCTGTCGAGGCTGCGTTAACCGCTGAGGTGGAGTCGGCGGCTGAAGAGGCGCTGGCGAGCCGGGACGACATGCCGGATGGGAGGAGCGCGGTCGAGGGCGTTTACGGCGATTGGCCGGAGACGAGTTTCCCGGGACCGGCGCCGTTCTACTGACGGGACTATTACTCGGAACGAGAGCAGGGGCTACCATGAAGTCGAACTCGGTGGAATTCTTCAAGCGGCTGCTGGCCTTACCCGGACCGTCGGGATTCGAGAGCGCGCCAGCGCACGCCTGGCGCGAGGAAGCCGGGCGATTCGCCGATCGTGTCTGGGCCGATGTCGCGGGCAATAGCTTTGCGGCCGTCAACCCCGATGGCATGCCCCGCGTGATGTTGGCGGGCCATGTCGATGAGATCGGCCTCATGGTCAATCACATCGACGACGACGGTTTCCTCTATTTCTCCACCATAGGTGGTTGGGACCCCGAGGTCATCGTGGGGCAGCGCGTCGAGATCCTCGGGCGCGGCGGTCCGATCCACGGTGTGGTCGGTAAAAAGGCGATCCACCTGCAGGAAAAGGAGGACCGCGATCGGGTCTCGAAGATCAAGGACCTTTGGATCGACATCGGCGCCGCCGATGGAAAAGGGGCGCGGGAATTGGTGCGTGTGGGCGACGCAGCCGTATTGGCCGCCTCCGTTCTCGACCTGCCGAACGAACGTATCGCCTCCCGCAGTGTCGACAACCGGATGGGCGCGCTGGTGGCGCTCGAGGCGCTACGCCGGTTGGCAGCCGACCGGCCGGCGGCAGCGGTGGTGGCCGTTGCGACGGCGCGAGAGGAGATCGGTATCGGAGGAGGCGGCGCGCAGCCCGGGGCATTTGGCCTCGACCCGCAGATCGCCATCGCCATCGACGTCACCCACGCGACCGATCACCCCGGCGCCGAGAAGAAGGGCCACGGCGATCATCGCCTGGGCGGGGGCCCGGTCCTGAGCCGAGGCTCGGCCGTCAACCCCGTGCTGTTCGAGCGCCTGCTCGAAGTGGCGGAGCGTGAGCGGATCGCCTACTCGATCGAGGCGACACCCAGCAGGACGAGCACCGATGCCGACAGCATCGTGACAGCGCGCATGGGCATAGCGACGGCGCTGGTATCGGTGCCCAACCGCTACATGCACTCACCGAACGAAATGGTGGCGCTGGAGGACCTTGACCGGGCGGCGGAGCTGATCGCCGCGACCGTCAGGAGCCTCTCTGAGAGTGACAGCTTTGTCCCGTGATCTTGTGGTGAACGTCCGACGTTGGAGATCGAACGGCGAAGGCAACACTCAGCCACCATTCGCTCGACTATTAGTTCGAGGTTAGAAGCTCGAAGTTCGATGTTCTCTACAAGATCAGCTGCCTCTTCTGACGTCGGTCACCTCATCCGAGCGGTAGACCGGGACATCCATCGATGTGCTCCGCTCGTAGAGCTCGAGCAGCTGCTTCTTGGATAGCTTGTCGACGTCGCCCTGCGAGGAGAACCTGTCTTCGGAGACCTCGACTACACGGTAGGGCCGCTGGCCCGTCGGCTGGCTGAGAAAGAGAACCAGACGCACACCCGGGCGCGGCCGCTCCTGGCCCAGGCGGACTTTCCAGATGTCACCGTCGATCTTGATGTTGGCCATAATCTCCGATTCTAGTTGTCGGCGGCATCATCGCTCGCGCCACCGTCGTTCGCGTCGCGCTGCAACTCAACCCTGACGATCTCTGCCAAACCGCGACCGAGGGAACGCTCCTCCCCGGCCACACGCACGCGGATAGGGCCCTCGAACGGCTCGTGCTCCATGACCTCGACCAGCGTTCCAGGATAGAGACCCAGTTCTGCGAGGTAACGGAGGCGCCCTTCGTCTGCATCGCTCACTTCCTGGACGATCACGCTCACACCCTCATTCACCTCGGAGAGTGCCGGGTGCCTCCGCTCGGTCAACTCGCCCTCGGCTGTCGGGATCGGGGAGCCGTGCGGGTCGAGCTCGGGGTGACCGAGCGCTTCCGCCATACGCTCCACGAGCTCGTCCGATGCCGCATGCTCGAGACGCTCGGCCTCGGCGTGGACACGGTCCCACGAGTAGCTCAGCTTCTCGATCAGGTACGCCTCGATCACTCTGTGCCGCCGGATGATCCGTAGCGCCTCACGCTCGCCCGCCTCGCTCAGGCGCACACCGTGGTAGGGCTCGTGCTCCACGAGCCCGCGCTCGGCCAGGCTCTTGATCATGTTCGTCACCGAGGCTGGTGAGCGGCCCAGCAGCTGGGCGAGAGCCGAAGTACTCACCGGCGCACTCTCCCGCTGGAGGTGCCGGATCGCCTTCAGGTAGTCCTCGACGGCGTGGGACCGGTCGCCGCTATGCCTTGTCGCCATAGTTTTTCGTCCGGACTAAAAGTCGGCCGCCTCCTCGGGCGTGTCAATCCGGTGCGTCGGTAGCTCGGTGCGTCGGTGAGGTGCGGGGCGCGGTCCATTCTCATGGCTGACAGCGCGAGGCAGATTAGCGGAGACCGTGGTAGGCGGCCGGGCTCTGTGCTCACCAAGAAATCATCCGTCCCAGCAGCTTGTGAGTGGGTGGCCGGCTACGAGGCGGCAGGCTTGGCGTCTCTCCCTCAGCTTCGTTCTCGCAGGCGAGTCTCGCGGCCTGGACCTTGGGCGTCTGGTAAGCCGGCGTTGCTACCCTCGCCTGGGTGTTCGTGGAAAGTGAGCGTCGCATTGAGGATGTGAGTACTCCAATGTTCACGAGCCGGAGTGCAAATCTTTTCCCGAGAGAATGTCCGAGAGGATGTCCTCGACCGTACGTAGTCTCGAGGTCCGATCGTCGACCGCGCCAACTTACCGACGTACCGACGCACCGACCTCCGTTGACCTCTCGCGACCGCCTGGGTAGGTTAGCGCGGTCGGCCGTGGGCCCCACCGGCTCGCGGCCTTTCTGTTGCGGGAACCCGAAATCGTGGGTGAGGATGGGCTAGCGCGTGATGGGTAGCGACCGATTCGACGCGCCGGATGACGTCGCGGACAGGGTCGATCTGCACCTGCACTCTAGCCGCTCGGACGGCTGGCTGGAGCCTGCGGCGGTGGTGGCCGCCGCGCAGGAGGCGGGCCTGAGGGCCGTGGCGCTGACCGATCACGACACGCTGAGCGGTATCGAGGAGGCTCGGCAGGCGGCTGAGCAGATCGGGCTGCCGTTCGTCCCCGGGATCGAGCTCTCCTGCTACGACGAGGGCGGGTCCACGCACCTGCTCGGCTACTTCGTCGATCCCGGTCACGCCGAGTTCGCCGAGTACCTGGTGGGTGCCCGAGAGCTCCGCCTGAAGCGGGCGGAGGAGATGGTCGGCAAGCTCAACGGGCTGGGTGTGGATGTGACGCTGGCCGATGTGAAGGCGCAGGCGTCGGAGCAGGGGCTGATCGCTCGCCCGCACGTGGCGCGCGCCCTGGTAGCCGGCGGCTGGGTCAAGACTTACAACGAGGCATTCTTTCGTTTCATCGCCGCAGGCCAGCCGGCCTACGTCCCGACCTGGCGCCTGAGCCCGGCGGACGGTATCAGCCGGATTCACGAGGCCGCCGGCCTGGCGGTCCTGGCTCACGGCGGTAAGAGTCACAGCGAGTCGGCCATCCGCGCCCTTGTGGACGGAGGACTCGACGGGCTCGAGACTCTCCATCCGGAGCACGGACCCTATGAAGTGCGCCGGCTGCGCCGGCTCGTCGTGCAACACGGACTCCTCGAGACTGGTGGCTCGGACTGGCACGGCCCACACGATGGTCGTCGCGGGCAGTTGGCCTCGCAGCCGGCCCCCTTCGAGTGGTACGTGCGGTTGCGTGATGCTGTGGAGGAACGCCGCGGCCTGTGAGCAGCAGGGTGGTGCGTTAAGGACAGAAGGATAGTGGGATGACGAACGACGTCGACGAGCGACGATTCGAACTGGTGATAATTGGAGCGGGCCCGGCGGGGCTCACCGCCGGGCTCTACGCCAAGCGATCGGAGTTGAAGGCGGTGGCGCTGGAACGCGGACTGCCCGGCGGCCAGATGCTCAACACCGATCTCATCGATGACTATCCCGGACTGCCCGAGGTCGAAGGCCGCGAGCTGGCCGAGCGAATGGCGAAGCACGCCACCAAATTCGGCTTGCAGATCGATACCGTGACGGTGACCGGCATCAAGAAACTCGAGGACGGCGACTTCCGCATCAGCACGCTGGAAGGCCCCCTGTACCGGGCCCAGGCCGTAATCCTTACAGCCGGCGGCACGCCCAACAAACTCGGAGTACCCGGCGAAGAGGAGTTCGCCGGGCGCGGGGTCAGTTACTGCGCGATCTGCGATGGCGCCTTCTTCAAGGGCCAGACGATCGCGGTCGCCGGTGGTGGCGACGCCGCCACCGAGGAGTCCGAGTTCCTGACCCGCTACGTCGACAAGCTCTACCTCATTCACCGGCGCGATGAGCTGCGTGCCCAGAAGATCCTGCAGAAGCGCGTCTTCGAGAATCCCAAGATCGAGGTGATCTGGGACACCGTGATCGAGGAGGTGCAAGGTGACGCCAGGGGGATGAAGGGACTGCAACTCAAGAACGTGAAATCCGGCGAGCGTACCACGCTCGATGCCACCGGTCTCTTCGTCTTCATCGGCTTCCGCCCCAACACCGGTCTGCTCGAAGACCACGCCGAGCATGACGCCGGCGGCTACCTGATCACCGATCGCGACATGCGCTCCTCGATACCCGGCCTATTCGTCGGCGGCGACTGCCGCGCCCAGCTGACTCGCCAGATCACCACGGCCGTCGGCGACGCCACGACCGCCGTCGTCGCCGCCGAGAAGTACCTCACAGAGCTGAAGGAAGAACGGCGGGCGAGGGTGTAGCAAACTCGATATCCCCTGTTTGAGTAGCCCTCAGTAAGCAGGCCCAGGCTCCACGTTGGCTGCCGGATATTGAAGCTCAGCGGTCATGCAACCTTACCGCAGCATTATGCGTTGACGTGGCGGCACACCGGGTCAGATTAGGCAATCGATAGTACATGGCGCCGGAACCGTAACGACTCGAAGGAGAACGAGATAGATGGCTCAGCCACAACACGCTGCTTCGCTCAGCCTCAGCAGCGAGGCCGCCGACAAAGCGCGCGAGTTTCTAATGCAGGAGAACCTCACACCGGAGGCGGCGGGATTGCGGGTGGCCGTGCTACCGGGCGGCTGTTCCGGCTTCCAGTACGGGCTGAACTTGGAGGAGGAGCCACGTGAGGGCGACGAGATCATCGTGTCGAACGGAATTCGTCTGTTCGTCGATCCGTTAAGCTTGCAGTACCTACAGGGGACGGTGATCGGCTACCACAGTTCTCTCCACGGTTCGGGGTTTACCTTCACCAATCCGAACGCCACCGGCGGCTGCGGCTGCGGGTCTTCGTTCGCCGTCTGAGTGACGAGACCGGCGGTGCACGGGGCCCGCGGCAGCGGGCCTTCCTTGTTGCCGTCTTGGGCTAGATTTTATCTTCTCGTAGACAGGGAGGGTGCGTGAAGATTCTGGGCTTTCCTGTGGGGCCCTTTCAGGCCAACGCCTATTTGGCGATCTGTGAGGAGACGGGGCGCTGTGCTCTGGTCGACCCGGGCGCCGAGACCGAGCGGCTGCTGGCCTGCGCTGCGGACGAGGGTGCCGAGATCGATTCGATTCTGCTTACGCACGCGCACGTCGATCACATCGGCGGCGTGGCGGCGGCGAAGCGTGAGACCGGGGTCTCGGTGTATCTGCACTCGGCCGATAGCGAGCTGTATCGCGCTGCGCCCATGCAGGCGCGGGGGTTCGGGCTGCAGATCGAAAAGCCGCCCGAACCGGATCGGGAGCTGGAGGACGGACAGATCCTCGAGATCGGTCGGGGGAGGTTGGAGGTACGTCACACGCCCGGCCACTCACCGGGTCACGTCTGCTTGGTAGGCGACGGGTTCGCGCTGGTCGGTGACTGCGTGTTCGCCGGCTCGATCGGCCGGACCGATCTGCCGGGCGGCGACTACATGACCCTGATGGAATCGATCAATGAGAGACTGCTCACGCTTCCCGATGAGACAGTTCTCTATACGGGACACGGCCCGCAGACCACGGTGGGAAGGGAGCGTCGCAGCAATCCGTTCCTGACCGGAGTCTTCTAGTGGAGTGGGCGAGCACGCGCCTGTCGGGCCTCCATACCGACCGGGGACTGCTCTGACTGAGCTTGGGAGAACTCAGCTTCGAGAGGTCCTGTGAATATGAAGGGACAACTGAAAAGCCGAGCCGGCAGCGCTGAGCCGCACCTCGCCGAGCTGAAGGCGGCGCTGAGAGGCGCTGGCCGGATGCTGATCTTGACTCACGACAATCCGGATCCCGATGCGCTGGCCAGCGCCTTTGCCCTGCTCAAGCTGGTGGAGTCGTTCGATGGCGTCGCGGCGCGCATCGGCTTCGGCGGGTTCGTCGGCCGCGCTGAGAACCGCACGATGGTCAGGGAACTGCAGCTGCCCGTGCAACCGATGAGCCGTGTGAGCTTCGATGACACGGACGTCATCGCACTGGTCGACACGCAGCCGGGCACGCTCAACAACTCGCTGCCGGAAGACCGGCGAGCGAACATCGTCATCGATCATCACCCGGTGCGTCCCGAGACGAGGAAGGTGGAGTTCGCTGATGTGCGGGAGGGTTGCGGCTCGACCTGTACGATAATGACGCAGTACCTGCAGGCAGCCGGGGTCCCTCTCGTAGGGAATGTGGCGACTGCCCTATTCTACGGCATCCAGTCGGAGACACAGGATCTCGGGCGCGAGGCCGAACAGGCCGATATCCAGGCGAGTCTGGCGCTTTACCCGGGAGCGGACCGCGAGCTGATCTCGCGCATCCGCTACCCGGATCTGGGGCGCGCCTACTTCAGGTCGCTGCACCGCTCGCTCGAGCGAGCTCGCACGCGCGGGCCGGTGATTGTCTCGTACATCGGTATGCTCGACTATCCGGACCTCGTCGCGGAGCTGGCCGATTTTTACCTCCGCTTCGAGGGCGCCTACTGGTCCTTCTGTATCGGGCAGTTCGAGGAAGACATCGTCATCTCGATAC
>JASFTY010000146.1:0-8924 GCA_050050535.1 Gemmatimonadales bacterium
TGCCCGGCAGAGAGCACGAAGCGGTCGCGGTTGGGCCAGATCGGGTCCCCCGGATCGTAGCGCAGGAACCGTTGCCAGAGGCAGTAGGCGACCGGTGCCATGCCCATCGGTGCTCCAGGGTGGCCGGAGTTCGCCTTCTGCACAGCGTCTATCGAGAGGGTGCGGATCGTGTTGACGGAGAGGATGTCGAGGTCCGTCTGAGTGCCCATTCGAGCCTCCCAAGCGCGGCGGTGCCCGCCCACCTCTCGGCACCAACCGGGACGCGGTCGCTTACCACGTGAACGGTTCACAAGTCTAGCGTTCCCGACCCCGTCTGCAACAGGCCGTGCGGGTCTTGCGGCCCCCGCGCCTTGCCCGGCACCTTGGGCCCATGCGTATGTCGCGACTGTTCGGGGAGACGCTCCGCGCGACGCCCGCCGAGGCCGAGTGGCCGGGCCACGGGCTTCTGCTGCGGGCCGGCTACGTCCGCGGGGTGGCGCCCGGGGTCTTCAGCTACATGCCACTGGGCCTGCGGGCCAGCACGAAGATCGGAGCGATCGTGCGCCAGGAGATGGACACGGTCGGCGCCCAGGAGGTCGCCATGCCGCTCGTCCAGCCGGCCAGGCTCCGGCTCACGGAAGGGCGAGTCGACGGCGATGAACAGGTACGGTTCAGCGACCGAGCGGGGAGAGGCCTGCTGCTGGGAACCTCGCACGAGGCGGTCGCCGCCGAGCTAGCACGCAGCGACATCTCATCTTATCGGCAACTCCCCGCCATCCTCTACCAGATACGGCCTGTATTCCGCGATGAGCTGCGCCCGGCGGCCGGGCTGCTGCGGGCCCGCGAATTCGACCTGATGGACTGCTACAGCTTCGATCGGGACCGGGCCGGCCTGGAGGAGCGGTGCGCGAGCATCCGGGCCGCGTTCGAGCGGATCTTCCGGCGCATCGGACTGGCAGAGTTCCGCGTGGCGAGCTTGGCGCGGGAGGAAGATATCGAGGACGAGTTCCATCTTCTGAGCGACGTGGGCGACGACAGTCTGGCCATCTGCGATGGGTGTGGCTGCGTAGCGAACCTGCGCACGGCGCGCTTCGCGAAGCCCGAGCCCATGGCCGAGGCACCCGAACCGTTGGAGAAAGTCGCGACTCCCGGGACCGACACCATCGCTGCGCTGGCGGAGTACCTGGCCATCCCTACCACACGCACGGCGAAGGTCGTCTTCTTTTCCGCCGCCGTGGCCGATGAAAACGAGGAGAAGGGAGAGCGCGAAGTAGTGGTCCTGGCGCTGGTCCGCGGCGACATGGAGGTGAGCGAGCGCAAGCTCGCCGATGCCGTGGCAGCGCGCCGGTTGGTGCCGGCGGATGGCGGGACGATCCGTGCCGTCGGGGCCGTGCCGGGCTTCGCCTCGCCGGTCGGTCTCGAGTCCGGCGACCAGGTCATCGTGGCCGATGACCTGGTGGCCGGTTCCGCGAATTTGGTATCCGGTGCCAACGAGGAAGGCTACCACCTGCGCAACGTGAACTTCCAGCGAGACTACGTTGCGGACGTCGTGACGGACATCGCCGCCGCCTTCCCGGGCGCGCCCTGCCCCGAGTGCGGCGCGCCGCTGAGCCTGGCCGCCTGCATCGAGATCGGCAGCCTCCACCGGTTCGGCCCGGCATTCGGTGAAAGCCTGGGCATCACGTTCCAGGACAGGGACGGGACGCAGCGCTCGCCGGCCATCGGCTCCTACGGGATCGGTATCGGTCGCCTGCTCGCCTGCATCGCCGAGACGCACCGTGACGAGCGGGGTCTGCGCCTGCCGGTGGAAGTGGCACCCTATCAGGTACAACTCATCGTACTGACCGGCGGCGATGAGGAGATCGCCCGACAGGGCGATGACCTGTACGCGTCGTTACGCGGAGCGGGTATCGAGGTGCTCTACGACAACCGCGAGGCGAGCGGCGGTGTGAAGTTCAACGACGCCGATCTCATCGGCCTGCCGCTCAGACTGACGCTGGGCCGCCGGTCGTTGCAGGAAGGAGGCATCGAGCTCAAGCGGCGCGATCGGCAAGATCGGCACATCGTCGACATCGCGGATGCCGTCGGTTCCGTGGTGTCGGCTATGTCACCTCAAGGGACATTCGAATCGGATCGCACCTGACCCTCTCTGAGCCAGGACTCTAGGCAACGATCGAAGTAGCCGGTGACGCGCAGGAATGCTCCGTTATACACGATGTGACTTGCACCGGCGATCAGCGCGCCGAGCAACGACAGCCAGACAGGGATCAGTCCAAAGAACCACAGGACGTTCCCGGAGACCGCGCGCGCCCATTTGGCGAAGGTGACGAGCGGGCGGACATCCCCTAGCCTCCGCATCAGCTTCGGCCAGAGGACGTACCAGGCGACCAGCAGCGCCATTCCCAGAACCCACACGACGACCGGCACCGGCTGGTGGACCGGGAACGGCCACAGCTTGTCCAAGACACTGCCGACCGCCGCGCCGATATCGGCGAGCGACATGCGAACCTCCCAGCCGGCGATGATCGCACCAACAAGCACGGCGAGCGTAAACAGCCAAGCTTCCCAGGCCCGCAGCTTCAGGGACCTGAAGAAGCGCAGCTCGCCCGCCTCGACGACCCTCCGTTCACGCCCGTCCGCGAAGTCTTGTCCCGGACAATCATCCGAAGTCATCCGCGGCAGCGGTGCGCGCTCGGCCGGTTTCCAGTCCGCCGCGGCAAACGGCGAGCCGGCAAGGTAGCGGCGCACGAAGCGATCGGCGAGTGAATAGCCCTGATAGACGAGCGCCGCGATCTCGCCGTCGCCGAAGCCATCGAGGTCGGTGCGGATGCCGGCGATCGCCTGGGCATCGGGGTGAGGCGGCAACCCTTCCGGATCGCCGTCCTCGGGAGGTGTAGTCATGTGAAAGAACGCCGCGCCGTCCAGTCCGTAGCGCTGTATCAGATCCTCCCAGACGGCGCCCCGGCCGTCGACTCCACTCAGGCCCGCGCTGACACGACTCTCCTCCCTCAACCTGCGGAGCTGCAGGTTGCGAACGTTATCCATCAGGATCGAAAAGATCCGACCCATCATCCCGAAGCGGCCGGCCGTCACGCGCCGCTCGACCTGCATCAGGCCGCCGGCATCGCTCACGACGACGTGCGTGCATTCTTCCTCGAACAGCGCCGAGATACCCTGATTGTCGAAGACGCCACCGTCGGTCAGGCGCAGCGTGGCGACGTGTGTATCGTCGTAGAGGCCGAGGATCGTGTAGGGCGGAAACACGGGCGGGAAGCAGGCCGAGGCTGCCACCGCATCGGCCAGTGTGATCCTCTCGAAGTCACGCTTCGCGTTCGAGCCGATGAGAAGGCACGTGCGCAGCTGGTACAGATCGATGACGAACGTCATCAGAGCTTCCAGCCGCTCGGGCGACTCGCCGACCAGTCGGCGGGACTCGGCCCAGAGGTCCCGTCCGATCTCGCGTATCGCCAGCCAGAAGCGGCGCACGCGCCGGTCCCGCGGCAGCCCGTCCGCCACGCCCTCCCGCAACCCGCGGCACACATACCACGCCTGCTGCTTGGCCGCTCGCAACTCGCCCAGCTCGCTCGACATGAAGCGCCGAATGGGGAACCCGCTTCGACAGATCCCGTCGAGGATCGGCCAGGGTGCGAGGTCGACGCCGGCGTCGTTAAGCGTGTCTCGGGCATGTTTTCCGAAGTCGGATCTCTGCTCGGCGCCGGCGTCCTGCCACAGCCGTCGGAGGATCGCCGCCACGGTCGTTTCGGGCTCGAAGCCCGGCGGCGGCTCTGCGACGCACGGCAAGAGGTCCTTGAGCTCTCGTTCTGCCAGCCCGCGCCGGTAGCTCTCGAGGAGGTCGATCTCGTCGTAGCGCAGGAACCCGAGGACCGAATCGCCGACCTCGACGGCGGTGAATCGCCAATCGCGGCCGGAGTTGAGGGTCGTGGCGTTGAGGACGAGTCGCGGGATCTTGGTCGAGTGAGTTCGGTTGTACTCCTCGACGCCGCCGCCGACCGCATCGCCACCGGGGCGGAAGCGAACGTCTCTGAGGGCTACCTCGCCGGCTCTACCCTCGTGCTCCAGGTGACCGTTGCGGCGAAGCTCGTCGACGACCCGTCGATATAGATGACGCTGGTACAGGCGGCTCATCCGCTGGGCGAGCGTCCGGTTCGATACGATGATCCAGAGAGTCGCCAGGGGGTTGAGCAGCAGCCGCGTGCGCAGGTTCTTGCGAACGCCGCGCAGGAAATCGCTCTGGACCTCTCTTGTGACCTCGATGTAGTCGTCACGCTCGAGATCCGCGTTGCGATCGACGTACTTCTTGAGCACGAGGATGTAGAGCGCCGCCAGTATGGAACCGCCCGAGACGGTGGAGAGGACCTCGACGTGCCTCAAGAGGTCGAGCTCGGCGAGGCGCCGCAAGACGCCGAGATGGAAGAACGATGCACGGAAGCCGCCGCCGGACAGCGCGAGCCCCAACTTGCTGCGCCTATCGCTCACGGTGGCAACCCTGCCTCAAGGCAGGCCCGGCGCTAGGCCGGGCCTGCGGCGTAAGATCGTACCGCGTGTCGTGCCTCAGCCGCCACCCCTGGGGTCGTGGCCGTAGGTATGCTCGGTCTGGATTCGGCCGTCGCGCCCCTTGATCTTGAGCTGACCCCAAGGACGGGCCCTTTTCGCGAGCTTCCTGCCCGCGACGACCGCCTTCGCCTTCGTTGGGTACTTGGCCTCGGGCGTCTTCTTGCCCTGCTTCTTGACGACCCACTCGCCCTTCATCGTCTGCACGAAGTACGTCGTCCGCTTCGCCATCTCGTCCCTCCCTCGTTGAGTTGGGAATCGTCCCGATGTCATTGAGAGAGTCTGGGTCGGCGCTGCGCCGCGCGCAAGAGTCTTAGAGCGTGGCACTAAACAAAAGGTGAGCACCACAGACACGGGTGCCCACCCGGTTGATCGATCTACTCTTACTCTTCGCAATCGAGGGATGGCCGACGGCGTTCACCCCTCAAGCTGCGAGATCAGTCGCCGTAGTAGCGCTTCGCCTGGATCTTGCCGGTCTTGGCCTTGATCTTCAGGTGGCCCTTCGCTTTCTTCGCCAGCGTCCTGCCCTTCTTGACGGCTACCGCTTTCTTCGTGTGGAAACTCTCGGGCGACTTCTTTCCCTCCTTCTGCACCTGCCAGCCGTCCTTGTGGCTCTTCACCACGAAAGTCGTCTTCGCCATCTTCACCCCTCCCTCGTGTTGTACGGCCGGGACTGGAGTCGTTACAATTATCAGGCTAACGAGCCGCTCGCGCAAGCCTGCGTGACGACGCGGCCCGCGCCGGTCGAAACGCTAGCCTCGCCGTGGCGGCGAGACGGACTCACTGAACGTTCTTCAGGATCGCCACTAGGAAGTCCCAGAACTTCTCCACAGTATCGATGTGCATCTTCTCGTCGGGCGAATGCACGGCCTCGAGTGTCGGGCCGAACGATATCATGTCCATGCCCGGATATTTTTCGCCGATGATGCCGCACTCCAATCCGGCGTGAACCGCCTGGACGCCGGGTTGCCTGCCGTAGAGCTGCTGGTAGGTCTCTTTTGCGATCTTGAGGATCGGCGAGTCGAGGTTCGGCTTCCAGCCCGGGTAGCCCGAATCCTGCACGACCTTGGCGCCGCTCAGCTCGAGGATCGTCGCGACGGTCTGGACGATCTCGTCGATCTCGGAGTCGACTGAGCTGCGCTGACTGGTCTCCAGCACGACCTTGTTCTTCACGGTGTTGATCACGGCGACGTTGGTCGACGTCTCCACCAAGCCGGGAATATCGGCGCTCATCTTGATGACGCCGTGCGGTAGCGCGAGCAGCGCCCTGATGATCCCTTCCTGCTGGTCCTTCTTGATCACCTGGCGCTCGACATCGCCGGTCTCACGCTCGAGCGTGATAGAGAGGTCGGGATCGACGGTAGCCAACTCGGCGCCGATCGTCTCGTCGAGCTTCTTGGTGGTCGCCTGCGCCTTACGGACCGCTTTCTTGGGCACGAAGACGAGCGCCTCGGCCTCGCGGGGGATCGCGTTCCGCTTGTTGCCACCCTCGATGTGGGCGAGTCGCGCGCCGATCTCGTGCAACTCCCAGAGCACGCGGGCCAATGTCTTGATCGAATTGCCGCGACCCTTGTCGATCTCGAGGCCCGAGTGGCCACCGACCAAGCCCTGCACCTTGAGTCGCATGGCGACCGAGCCGCCCGGCGCCCGCACGAAGTTCACCCTCCAGGTACCGGAAGTGTCGCGACCACCGGAGCAGCCGACGAAGATCTCGCCTTCTTCCTCGGAATCGAGGTTGAGCAGGGTCCGGCTCTCGACGAAGCCGGGCTTGAGGAAACCGGCGCCGGTGAGTCCGGTCTCCTCGTCCACGGTGAACAGGAACTCGAGGGGCCCGTGCTCCAGTGAGCCGTCCTCCATGATCGCCAGATTCGTGGCGACGGCGATGCCGTTGTCGGCGCCGAGCGTCGTGCCGTCCGCCATCAGGAAGTTGTCGCGGCGCACGAGCCGGATCGGATCCTTCTCGAAATCGTGCTCGACACCCCTGTTCTTCTCGCACACCATGTCGAGGTGGCCCTGCAGGCAGACACTAGGCACGCCCTCGCGACCGGTGGCGGCCGGTTTCCTGACTACCACGTTCAGCGCCTTGTCCTGTTTAGCCTCGAGGCCGAGCCGTTTGGCGACATCCATCACGTAACTCGAGATCCGCTTCTCGTGCTTGGAGCAGCGCGGAATCTGACTGATTTCGGCGAAGTATCTCCATACGGGTTCAGGCTTCAATCCAGCGATCGCATCGGACATCTCGTGATCCTCCCAGGGTTGGCGAAATTCGGTGACTCGGTGGTCATCGGTCGGCGTGGGGTCCTCTCGCTTCACCGCTCGCGTACGCGGGCCGAGGGCGCAGCACCATCGTGCCCGCTCGCGAGTTGCGCTCGGAGGACCCCAGCGCCTCCCACGCAGGCTCCGTCAACAGGTATCGGGGCTTGAGGCACAAGATGCGGCGGTGACAACCGGGTAGCAATGTCCTGCGGGTCGCTCAGAAGACGGCGGTGATCTTGAAGAAGAGCGTGTTGCCCTGCTGGGAGCGTTCGCCGAACTCCGCCGTGCCGCGCTGGTAGGCGAGTTGGACCGTTCCGAACGGCGGGCGATAGCGATAGACGAAGACGGCCTGGACGTTTTGCCGATCGATCGCCGAATTGGTCTGGAAGAAGACCTTCAGGTAGAGATCCGGTGTGAAGAACTGATCGGCGCGGATGACGTGGATCCAGGTGCTCTCGCCGTCCGGGTCCGGGTCGAGCAGCAGTCGCTCCAACTGGTACTCGAGAGAGAGCTGTGCGGTCGGCTTGAAGGCGGCGCTGGCGGTCCACAGCTGGAAATCTGCATCGTAATTCCGGCCGGCGCGGACCCCGGCCCGAGCCGATTGGAACTGTCGAGTGTTGTAGCCGATCTCGACACCGAGCTGGCGGTTACGGAAGTCTTTCTCGAAGCGCTTGAACTCTTCCTGGTAATCGAGCTCCAACGACCAGCGATTGCGCAACTCGACCTCCAGTCCCTGATCGATCTGCCAGCTCCGCAGAGTGCCCTGTTGACTCCAGTAGATGTTGTAGTTCGAGTCGTATTCGATGCGCTCGAACGCGCCGCTGCGGATCCAGAAGGTGTGGTCGAGCGCCGAGTCGAGCTCGCGCCTATCGTCGTCACGGATGAAGCCGATGACGTTCACGTTGTCGGCGAAGCGATGGCCGAGGTGTGTATAGCGGACGTGGAAGTGGCTGGTCGGCGAGTCGTAGCTGGGACGGACGAAGTAGGCCCAGGTCCCGTTGCTGTGAGGTCCCCAGCTCTGGGCGAGCTGAGCCGTCATGCCCAGCGTTCGGGTGAAGAAGAGGGTCGCGTCGGCGCCGATCGAGCCCTGCTGCTCGCCCTCCAGAGTACGGTTGGCAACCGTCAACGCCACGTTCGACGAGCCCAGCACATCGCGCTGTGCCCGGCCGATGGCGTAGAGACCTTTCGGCAGCTCGACTGCCGGTGTCCCCGGCTCCGGTGGCCCGGTGTCGACCTCGGACCAGGTCGCGATGCCGGTCAGGTTCCAAGCGCCCTGTTTCCCGAGGAGCTGACCGCCGGCCCTGACGTCGGAGATCCGTCGCGTGTAGAAGGTGCGGATCCGCTGGCGGAATTGCTGGGCGCTCTCCAGGAAGAAGGGCCGCTTCTCCTCGAGTGCCAACTCGAAGCGCGTCAGGTTCACCCGTTCCTGGTCCGCCTCGATGATCGCGAAGTCGGGGTTCACGGTGAGGAACCCCGCCATCTCGGCCGTCATCGCGTAGCGCGCGTCGAGCCCCGCCTGCCAATCCGCCCTGTAGTCGAGCTCGCCGGTGCCCTGCTCGACGCGTGAGAGGCCGTATGGGATGAGGCGGTAGCGTCGCCCCGGCGGCGCTACCTGGAGCCCGACGATTGATCCCGCCTGCGACATCCGGAACTCGTTTTCCAGCGGGCCCGCCCAGTAGCTCAGCTCCAGTGTTCGCCTGCGGCTGCGCCCGAAGTTGATGCCCCAGGTGACGTCATCGCCGGCCGTATAGGACATCGCGGCGAACGGAATGGCGAACTCGGCCGTCCAGCCGACCTCGCTCACCCGGGCGGCCGAGCTCCAACTCGCGTCCCAGGTCGCATCTACGGTCCGGCCGTCGTCCCTCATCTGACCGTCGGCCTGAGTGCCCAGGGCGTTGGTCATGAAGAAGTGGCCCGAGCGCCTGTCGTAGTGGGTGTCGAGCAGAACGACGACGGCGTCGTCATCGAGCAGTTCGGCGTCGCGGCGCGTGAGCTCGGCGGTGGGCGGCCCGGAATCGTCGAGTCGGAAGGCGACGTAGAGGGCGGTCGAGTCGTACATGACCAGCGCCTGCGAGATGACGACGGAAGGCTCGCCGAGGTGCGGCTGGTACTGGATG
>JASFTY010000147.1:0-8902 GCA_050050535.1 Gemmatimonadales bacterium
AGCGCCGCCTGGTTGAGTGTCGTGCGCCCCTCGACGATAACTCCATCCACCGGGACCTTCTCACCCGGCTTCACCAGTACACGATCGCCAGGCTCGATCTCGCTCACCGACACATCTTCGGCCGAGCCGTCGTCTCTCAAGCGATGGGCCTCCGCCGGCAGTAGTTCGACCAGTCTCTCCAGCGCCCGGGAGGCCCCCATCACCGAACGCATCTCGACCCAGTGCCCGAGCAGCATGATGTCGATCAGGGTCGCTAGCTCCCAGAAGAACACCTGACCCGAGAGCCCGAAGACAACAGCGCTGCTGTAGCCGTAGGCTACACTGATCGCCAGGGCGATGAGCGTCATCATCCCCGGCTGCCCCGTCCTGATCTCCCGAACGACGCCTGTAAGGAAAGGCCAACCACCGTAGAAGTAGACGGCGCTGGCGAACACGAACTGCACGTACGCGGACCCGCTGAAGGCCAGCAACTCCTCCAGCCCCAGTAGCCGCTGGATCAGTGGGGCCAGGCCGAGGACGGGGACCGTAAGGAGGAGAGAGACCCAGAAGCGCCGGCGGAAGTCGGCCACCATGTGAGCGTGGTGGCCGCCTCCGTGATTATTCGATCCGTGGGCCCGCTGCCGGGCTTTCCCTCTGTCGTCGGTCGTCATGAGCGCCCCTCGTTTCGCGCCGGCTAGCCGCCCATATGCGGCATTGCCGGGCAAACCTGGAGTCGGAACGTCCCCATCATTCCCATCATCCCCGCACCCATGGTGCCTCGCATCATGGCGCCGTGCATCATACCACCCTGCATCATACCGCCCTGCATCATCTGCTCCGTCATGCCCCGCATCATCCCACCGGCTACGCGGAGACCGCGGTGCACGTCGGCACGCTGCTCGGGCGTGAGCACTGCCAACGCTCGCTCCGCGAGCTGCAACCGGGCGATCTGCATCTCCACCTGCGCATCGGCCAGCCTCTCCAGCGCCGACCGGTACCGCTCGAGGTCAGGCTCACCGCCGCCCAACGCCTCGATAGCCTGCCGCATGAGAGGCTCGACCGCACTCGCGTGGGTCTGGCACTCTTCGGACGCCCGCGCCTGGAGTTCCTCCAAGCGCGCGACTTGCAAGTCGGTGAGGTCCAGGGTTTCCCGCAGGCTCAGCAGCAGGGTCGGGCTCAGCTGCCCCATCGTCCCCGCCAGGTTCACATGCATCATCGCAACGTCTTGCCGGGCCTGCTGCTCTCCGTGCGGCATCTGCGCGATCAGCGTCGCCGGGGCCGCCAGAGCGGCAACGGCCGCGGCAAAGGCTATGGTCCTCATCCTCATTCCGGATCACCTCCGTTGTCGTGGGTTCTATCGACTGACAACAAAGGAACGACTGTCCCGGCTTCATGTTTTCGCCGCGACCGGAGCCGTCCCGTCGAATCGCTCGACCAGGTAACCTCCACCGATCACCGTATGATCGGTATCGGTAATGTCCCTGCTACGACATTCCGGGCCGTTCCTATCGGTACGTAGGGCTCGTCGGCCAATCGGGTCGCCTCGAGCTTCCTAGTCCCCGGGCGTGAGCGCCAGCTCGTCGCGCAGCGACTCCCGCACCAGAAGATCCGGCCGCCGGCTCACCTGCCGGCGCCGCCACACGAGGTAGATGGCGGGAATGACGGCAAGCGTCAGCAGAGTCGCGGTGAGCATGCCGCCGACCATAGGTGCGGCGATCCGCTTCATCACATCGGCGCCGGTGCCGGTGCTCCAAAGGATGGGCAAGAGGCCCATGATGATCGCCGTCACGGTCATGATCACCGGCCGCAGCCGTTCCAGCGCGCCCTCGCGGACCGCCGCCGCCACGTCCGACGCGTCGAGCATGCGGCCGTCCGAGCTGTAGCGGTGGAACGCTTCATCCAGGTAGATCAGCATCACCACGCCGGTCTCCGCGGCGACCCCGGCCAGCGCGATGAAGCCGACCCAGACGGCGACACTGGTGTTGTAGCCCAGCAGCCAGAGGAACCAGATGCCGCCCACTACAGAGAAGGGCAGCGCCAGCATGACGATCAGCGACTCGGCCACGCCACGGAAGTTGAGGAAAAGCAGCAGGAAGATGATCCCTAGCGTGACCGGGACCACGACCTCGAGCTTTTCACGAACGCGTTGCATGAACTCGTATTGACCGCTCCAGATCATTGTGTACCCCGGTGGCATGGTGATCTGCGCGTTGACCAGTTGCTGCGCCTCGCGCACGTAGCTCCCGACGTCGCGCTCGCCGTTGTCGACGAAGATCGTGGTGACGGGAAAAGCGTTCTCGGTCTTTACCGACATCGCGCCCTGGGTCAGCTCGACGCTGGCCACCTGGCCCAGCGGGATCTGCAGCCGTCCGTCCATGGCCGGTATCGTGACCTCGCGCAACTTGGCGAGGTCGTCGCGCAGCTCGCGCGGGTAACGGACGTTTACCGCGTAACGCTCGCGACCCTCGACGGTGTAGGCGGCCGTGAAGCCACCCACGGTGGCCATGATCGCACCGTGCACGTCGCCGACGTTCAGGCCATAACGAGCCGCCTCGATGCGGTCGATGTCGATGTCGACGTAGTAGCCGGACACCCCGCGCTCGGCGAAGGCGCTGCGGGTCCCGGGCACCTGCTGGACGATCCGCTCGACCTGCTCGCCCAACATCTGCAGCGTATCGAGATCGGGGCCGAATATCTTGATGCCTACCGGCGTTCGTACGCCGGTCGCCAGCATGTCGATGCGCCCTCTGATCGGCATGGTCCATGAATTGGTGACGCCTGGAACCCGCACCGCACGATCCATCTCGGCGATCAGACGCTCGTAGGTCATGCCCGGCCGCCATTCGTCTTTCGGCCTGAGCGTGATCGTCGTTTCCCACATTGAGAGCGGTGCCGGATCGGTCGCGGTGGTGGCGCGGCCGGCTTTGCCGAGCACGATGTCGACCTCGGGCAACGCGGCGAGCACGCTGTCCTGGTAGCGCATGACCGCGCGCGCCTGGGCGATGGATACGCCCGGTACCGTCGTCGGCATGAAAAGGATCGACCCCTCCTGCAGCGGCGGCATGAACTCGCTGCCCAAGCGACGCCACGGGATGACGGTCAACGCCAACACCACCACCGCGCCGGCGATGACGAGCCACGGCCTTCCCACCACGAACCCGATGACCGGGCGATAGACCCGGCGGAGACCCCGGTTCACTGGGTTCCGCGATTCCGGCTCGATCTTGCCCCTGATCAGGTAGCCCATCAGCACCGGCACTAGTGTGATCGAGAGCAGCGCCGCGCCGGCCATGGCGAACGTCTTGGTGTAGGCCAGCGGCTTGAACAGCCGACCCTCCTGCTGTTCGAGCGAGAAGACCGGCAGGAAGCTGAAGGTGATGATGAGCAATGAGAAGAAGAGTGGTGGTCCGACTTGCTTGGCGCTCGCCAGCACGACCTCCCAACGACTGTTCCCGACGCCGCCGCGCTCGAGGTGCTTGTGCATGTTCTCGATCATCACGATCGCGGCATCGACCATGGCGCCGATGGCGATGGCGATGCCGCCCAGGCTCATGATATTCGCGTTCACACCGATGAGCCGCATCACGATGAACGAGATCAGTATGCCGAGCGGCAGCGTAACGATAGCCACCAGCGCCGAGCGCGCGTGCAGCAGAAAGAGCACAGCGACCAGCGCCACGATGATCGATTCCTCTACCAGTTTCTCGCGCAGTGTGTGGATCGCCCGGTGGATCAGGTCGCTACGATCGTAGGCTGCTCGTAGTTGAACGCCCGCCGGCAGCCCCTGCTGTATGACGGCGATCCGCTCCTTCACGCGCTCGATCGTCTTCAGCGCGTCCGATCCGAACCGCATCACGACGATGCCAGCTACAACTTCGCCGCGGCCATCGAGGTCCGCCGCGCCACGCCGCGGCGCAGGCCCTATCTGAACCCGGGCCACGTCGGCCACGCGGATCGGTGTGCCGCCTGGCGTCGCGCCAACCCCCACGTTCTCGATGTCCCCGACGTTTTCCAGATAGCCGAGCCCGCGGATCATGTATTCGCGGCCGCCCATCTCGAGTACCCGCGCACCGATGTCGATGTTGTGCGAGCCGATGGCCTGCGCCACCCGGGTCACCGGGATGTCGAAAGCGCGCAGACGCTCGGGGTCTACCTCCACCTGGTACTGCTTCACGAATCCGCCCAGGCTGGCCACTTCCGATACGCCCGGCACCGCCGTGAGCTGATAGCGGATGTACCAGTCCTGCAGCGTGCGCAGCTGCGCCAAGTCCAGGCTGTCCGATTCCAGCACGTACTCGTATACCCAACCAACCCCAGTGGCGTCCGGCCCCAGCGTCGGCTCGACGCCCTGCGGCAGCTGCTGGCGGATCCCGTTCAGGTACTCGAGCACCCGCGAGCGCGCCCAGTAGATGTCCGTGCCATCCTCGAAGATCACGTAGACCAGGCTGAGCCCAAAGAACGAGTAGCCGCGCACCACGCGGGCGCCGGGCACCTTCAGCATCTCGGAGGTGATCGGATAGGTGATCTGGTCCTCGACGATCTGCGGCGCCTGCTCGCGGAAGTCGGTCTGGATGATGACCTGCACGTCCGACAGGTCAGGAATCGCGTCCAGCGGAGTCGTCCCCATCGCCCAGACGCCGCCAACCACGATCGCCGCGCTCGCCAGTAGGACGAGAAACCGGTTACGAAGCGACCACTCGATGATCTTGCTAATCATGGCGGTGCCCCCCGGCGGATGTCGTGTCCGAGTGCTGCGTGTGCTCGCCTTCCGGCTCGACCGCCGAGCCGTGGTCGGCGTGCTGCATGCCCGGCATTCCGCCACCGGTACCAGCCAGTCGGGACTCGGCATCGATGAGGAAGTTGGCCGAACCGACGATCACTTCACCCTCCTCGAGGCCAGCCAGCACCTGCACACGATCACTCGCCCGCGCGCCCAGCACGACATCGTGCGGGTGCAGCGAGCCATCCTCGTGGCGATGGAAGATCAGGTTGCGCTCGCCCGTCGCGACCACCGCATCGAGCGGTACCGAGATGACGTCCTGGCCGATCTCCGCATCGAGGTACATCGTCGCGAACATACCGGGCTTGAGTCGTAGCTCCGGATTCGGCACGGTCAGACGCACCCGGTTGGTCCGGCTCCGCTCATCCACCGTCGGGTAGACGAAGCTGACTCGCCCCATCATGTGGACGCCGGGATAGGCCGAGACCTCGATGTGCGCCCGTTGTCCTTCCCGCACGAACTGGAGATCCTGCTCGAACACATCGCCTTCCACCCAGATCGTCGACAGGTCAGCGATCCGGTACAGTCGCTCACCCGGCATCACGCGCTGACCTTCGAGCACGTTCTTCGTCAGCACGATGCCGTTCGCCGGCGAGACCAGCGTCAGCGTCTTTGTGACCTGGCCCGTGCTCTCGACCCGGGCGATCTGTTCATCGGTAATATCCCAGTAAGCCAACCGTCGGCGCGCCGCTTCCAGCGTCGCCCGAGCGTTCTGCCACGCCTCACCGGCGGAGCTGTCGACCTGCGCGGCCAGCCGCCTCGCGGTGAGCAGTTCCTCCTGCGCCGCGACCAGCGCCGGGCTGTACAGCGTCAGCAGCTGTTGCCCGCGTTGCACCGATTCGCCGGTCGTGCTGACGAACAACTGTTCGACGAAGCCTTCGATCTTCGGCGTGATGTCGGCGACGCGGGGCTCGGCGGCTTCGATCCGACCGACCGTTCGTATCGTCCGGGTCAGCGGCCGGGCCTCGACCGTCGTGTAGACGATTCCCAGAGCACGCTCTTCGGCAGCCGTCAGGTGGACGGCTGACCGCATCACGGCCCCCGTGCTGTCGGTAGCGCCGGCGCTGCCGCCGGCGGTGTGCATGGCGTGCTCTTCGGCAGTCATGCCCGGCATCGGCGACTCTTCCTCCTGGCCGCTGCAGGCGGCGAGCAGCAGCACGCCACACAACGTCGCGATGGTCACGTATTTCATCGGTCGCCTCCCAACGTGGTGCCTACCAGCGCTTCCACCTGCGCGACGGCGCGGTGGTACTGAGCGGTGAGGCGTACGCTCTCTATCCGGTATCGATTGACCGTCATTTCGTTGACGACCAGCGTGGTGTAGTCGATGCGACCCACACGGTACGCCGACAGCGCGGACTCGACCGCCGCCTGCGCCTGTGGTAACACCGACGTCTCGTAGAGTGTCGAAAGGCTGCGGGCCCGTTCGGCCTGCGCGCGGAGTTCGGCGAGTTGGGCGAACGTCTCGTTGTGGAGATCGAGTTCCCGCGCTTCCTCCATCTTCTGCATCGCCTGCATCTCACGCCGTAGTGGCAGCTGCCGCGAGCCGGCGAAGACCGGGATGCTGATCCCGAACGTGAGGGACACGAAGTCGTCGAACTGAGGCCGGCCACCGTAGGTCAGGCTGACCGCGATGTCGGGATAGAGTGCTCGACGCGCTGCCCTGTAGCCCGCCTCCGCCGCCAACGCCCGCTCACGCGCCGCCCGTAGCGCCGGTCGCCTCTCCGCCGCCAGGTCCATTAGCCGAGTAACAGGCGGCAGCTCGCCGCCGGGGGCCGGCAGCTCGAGGGCGCCCACCGGCGCCGTCGCCTCACGGCCCAACAAGGCGTTGAGCCGCGCTGCCATCGCCACCCGGTCCTGCTCCATCACGGTGATGTCTTCGGTCATCTGAGCGATGGAGACCTGGGCCTGCAGCACGTCCTGCTGCAGGCCGGAGCCGACCGCGTAGCGCGCCGCTGACACCTCGAAGAAATCGCGGAGCAGGCCGCGCGTATCGCGCATGATCGCCAAGGAGCGATCCATGAAGGCCAGCTGGTAATACGTCGATTCCAGCCGGGCGAGCAGGCGGCGCTCGATCTCCTCGGCATCGAGAGAATCAGCCGCCGCCAGACGGCCGGCACGCTCTTCGGCGAAGCCCAGCTTGCCCGGCCATGGGAACCGCTGCATCAGCGACACCGAATTCATCGTCATCGGCTGATCGGTTCTTCCCAGGCCGTCTATTGGCCGGTTCATGAAGCCGAACGACAATTGCGGGTCGGGCCAGGCGCCGCTCTGCGGTATCCGCTGCTCGGCGACGTCGGCCCGTAAGCGCGCCGCCTGCAGCATAGGGTTGGCCTGGCGGGCCAGCGCCACGGCGTCCGCCAGTCGAAACGTATCGGCAGGCGCCTGGGCAGCCGCCGCCGCCGGCAGCCCCAAGAGCAGAGCCAGCATGATCGTGTTGTATTTCCTACCCATCCTTCGCCTCTCAGTGATGCCGCGCGTGCACGACAGGTCACCGCCCGCCGAACCGACCGCGGCGCTACGCTGTCTGCTGTACTATGGAGAGAGAGGCTAAACTCTGGGTGGCGGCAGGATAGGAGGTGCCGCTGCAGTGATCTCGCGGGAGGGCTGCTCGCCTTCCCGAGCTCTTAGATACTCATCCACAAACGGAACGTGTGCGGTCGCGATCATCGCCGTCACGGTACCCGAGCAACTCGCCGTGCTGGCACACTGGTCTATTGGGCAGTGCCCGCACTCGCTCGGCGGACCGACGGTCTGCCAGGCGACCGGCTCGCTCACACGATGGCTGCACTCATGGTCGCCCGAAGCGCCGTGATGCTGCGACATCACGGGCCCGCTCAGCAGCCCAAGTTGAGCCAGCAGCATCGAGATAGCGAGTACGCGCTTCATGTGATCTAAACTGGGCAACCCACGCGGATGTTCCAGCCCAGCAGCCGGGCGCCGATCGGCGTTCCCCTCGCCGGCCAGCGCCCGACAGCGAATCGGTCTCAGCCCTGCGCCAGCTGCCGAAGGACGTAATGCAGGATGCCGCCGTGCCGGTAGTACTCGAACTCCTGCGGCGTGTCGATCCGCACGGTGGCGTCGAACTTGACGGTCGCCCCCTCGGGCTTGAGCGCCGTCACTCTCACCTGCCGCTTCCCTTCCGGGCTCTCTACGTCGAACGTCTCGTCGCCTCCCAGGCCCAGCGACTCGGCGCTCTCACCCTTCGGGAACTCGAGCGGCAGGACGCCCATCCCGATCAGGTTGCTACGGTGGATGCGCTCGAAGCTCTGGGCGATAACCGCGCGGATCCCCAGCAGGCGTGTCCCCTTCGCCGCCCAGTCGCGCGACGAGCCGGAGCCGTACTCGATGCCGCCGAGCACGACCAGCGGCGTGCCCTCCTCCTGGTATCTCATCGCCGCATCGTAGATCGACATCTGCTCGCCGCTCGGGATGTGACGGGTGTAGCCGCCTTCCACGCCGGGGACCAGCTTGTTGCGCAGCCGCACGTTGGCGAACGTGCCCCGCATCATCACCTCGTGGTTGCCCCGTCGTGAGCCGTAGGAGTTGAACTCCGGCGGCTCGACGCCGTGCTCGATGAGATAGCGGCCCGCCGGGCTGTCCTTCTTGATCGCTCCGGCCGGCGAGATATGGTCGGTCGTGACCGAATCGCCCAGATGGGCCAGGGCCCTCGCACCGCTTACCGCCTCTACCGGCGCCGGCTCCCGGGTCAGACCCTCGAAGAACGGCGGATGCTTCACGTACGTCGACTCGGGGTCCCACTCATAGAGGACACCTTCCGGAACGGGCATCGACTTCCACTGCTCGCTGCCCTCGAATACCTCGGCGTACGTCCTGCGGAACATCTCCGACTGCAGTGCCTTCTGCACCGTCTCCTGCACCTCGCGGCGGCTCGGCCAGATGTCTTCCAAGAAAACCGGCTGGCCGTCGCTGCCCGTGCCCAGCGGCTCGCTGTAGAGGTCGACGTCCATGCGGCCTGCCAGCGCGTAGGCCACGACCAGCGGCGGTGACGCGAGGTAGTTACCGCGGATCTCGGCGTGGACGCGCCCTTCGAAATTCCTGTTGCCCGACAGGACAGAGAGCGCCACGAGATCGCCCTGCTGGATGCCCGCGGAGACCTCGGGATCCAGGGGGCCGCTATTG
>JASFTY010000148.1:0-8867 GCA_050050535.1 Gemmatimonadales bacterium
CCGGCCGGAGCGCGGCACCTACCGCTTCTCCGGCTACGCCGACTACCGCTACCACGATTACGTGACCACGTATCTCGGGCCGCTGGTCCACATCAACCTGGCGGAGATGGACTTACTGAAGGCCGATGCGCTGATCAGGCTGAGCCGCGAGGCCGAGGCACTGCCGCTCATCAACGCGTATCGTGAGGGGCACGGCGGCCTGCCACCGGTTACGCTCGACGGCGCACCCGAGGTGGGCGGCCGCTGCACGCCGCGTACGCTGGACGGGGCGTGTGGCGACCTGTTGGAGGCGCTGAAGTACGAGAAGCGGCTGGAGGTCTACCTCACCGGGATGGGCGTCGCCTACTACGACGACCGGGGCTGGGGCGACCTGCTCAGCGGGACCGCGATCCACTTCCCCATACCCGGCGCGGTGCTGCAGCAGCTCCTACAGGGGATCTATACCTTCGGCGGCGGTGGGCCCGGCTCGGCGCCCGACATCGTCCGCTGGAGCGTCGCCGCGGGCCGCCCGTAGCCGCCCCGGCCGAAAGAGGCTAGCCGGCGCCGGTGCCAGCGCGAGCTTCCTCTTCGTCGGCCCGCAGGTTGGCGCACCAGTGGCTGTCGCTCTCCATCGTTTCGCCGTTGACGATCCCGAACAGGTGCCAGTCGGGCCGCATGCTCAGGACCCGGCAGGCGTAGCGCGTGATTTCTTCGTCCGTGTGCTCGCCCGCCGGCAGGAAGGCGAGTCCGCCCAGCGTCCACTTGCCGCGGCAGACCTCGAAGTTCCCTGCAGCCGTCAAGGCCTCGACGCTCGCGACGCTGCCGAGGGTCGAGTCCTCGACCACGCGCCCGTCGAGACAGAATTGCGAGCTGTTCGCCGCATCCTCTTGCCACTGCAGCCAGTGGGCATCGACGGCGGCGAGGACCGCCTCGGTCACGAAAGGCTGGGCGTGATCGAGCAGCTCCGCAGCGTCCGGCCTGTTACCGGCCAGCTGCGCGGAGGCGGGCGCCGCCAGGGCGAGTGCGGCCAGCGCCGACGTGAGAGCGGTTGGCGCTTTCATAGTAGGACCTCCTACCAATTCGGGGGGCCCCTCCACTATGTCTATATGAATTCCGCGGCGCCGAAGTTCCGTGGCAGGTATCGGTGGGCTTCCTACCAGACCTGTTCGAGCGGCAAAGCGAAACCGGGCACCACGCCCTCGCCGTCCAGCGAGTCGCCGGACTCGAGCAGCGACGCGCCTCCGTCGGCGCGGTAGACCTGGGCGACGCGCCTCCCGGGATCGACGACCCAGACCAGCCTGACACCGGCGCTCAGCCAGGCGCCGACCTTGGCCAGCACCTCGCCGGGGCGGTCGTCGGCGCCGAGGACCTCGACCACCAGGTCGGGCGCGTAGGCGGGGTAACCCTTGGGCTCTTCCTCCGGCACCCGCGACTTGACGATAAACGCAACGTCCGGGGCCCGCACCGTGTCCGGGTCCGACGCGATCTTGAAGCCGGTCTCGGCGGCGTAGACGCGACCGAGATCCCGTTCACCCACGTGGCTCCTCAGGCGAAAGGCGATCTCCATGGCCACGGCACCGTGCCTGCCGCCCGCCGGCTCGCGCACCACCAGCCGGCCGCCGATGAGCTCCGACCGCTTGTGCGGCGGCTGCTCCCGCAGCAGCTCCTCGGCCGTCATCAGCTTCGCACCGCTCATAGGGCGAGTATAAGGCGAGAAGGCCTCCACGGCGAGCGAATCTAATCGACGGGTGTCAACGGATCGTCAACGCCCCGCTCAGCGGGATCAGCCGACGAGCAGCTCGGGCAGCGCCGCTATCGAATCGACCACTAGGTCCGGCTTCACCTCGGACGACTCCAGTTCCGCGGCCCGGTACTTTCCGGTCCGCACCAGGATCCCCTGGATCCCGATGGCCTGGGCGCCGCCGATGTCGGCCGCCAGGTCGTCGCCGACCATCGCCACGTCGGCCAGCCCGAGCCCCATCGAGCGGGCCGCCGCCTCGAACATCGGGCGACTGGGCTTGCCGACCAGCGTCGCCTGGCGGCCCGTCGCGTACTCGAACGCGGCGACGAACGCCCCCACGTCCAGCACCCATTCGCCTTCGAGCTTCCAGTAGCGGTTGCGGTGCAGGGCGACGAACTCGGCGCCGTCCAGCAGCCAGCGGAAGACGCGGTTCATTTTGTCGAAGTTCCACGCACGACCCAGGTCGCCGATCACGACAGCCTGAGGACCGCTCTCGACGATCTCGAACTCGGCGAACTCGGCGAACGAGTCTTCCGGCAGACAGACCGCGACGCGCTGGATCCCCTGCGCGCGAAGCCAGGCGACGGCGGCGAGCGGCGGCGTGAAGATGTCGTCGGCCGTAGCGGGCACACCGAAGTCCTCGAGCCAGCCGGCGATCGTGCCGCGCGGCACGCGGGTCGTGTTGGTGACGAAGCGGACGGGAACGCCGCCGGCGCGCAACGCCGCGATGGCGACATCGGCGCCGGCGATCAACCCATCATCCTCGTAGACGGTGCCGTCGAGGTCGAGCAGCAGCCCGGACGGTCGCCTCTCCATCGCTACGTCGCCTCCGGCACGACGGCCGTGTAGACGCGACCGAAGCGGTCGGTCGCCTCGATCCGGATCTCACGGGCACCGCGCGATGCCGGCGCGTAGAAGAGGTGCCCGGTCCGTAAGGGCTCGACCCATTCGCGCCGCACCGGCAGGTCGGGCCCCGTGTGCAACTCCACCGACAGCGGGTCGAGCCCGATCCGACGCGCCATCTCGCCCACCCGATCGCCGTCCTCGTACCAGACGACGGTCCACTCAGGATCCCAGTCCCAGACGTTCGCGACCACCTCGTCCGGCGCAGCCGGGTCGGCGCCGCGCGGGTAGGTACGGATCTGATGCTCGAACCCGTAGCCCGTCGACTTGTAGCGCCAGCTCACCTCTGCCCCGTCGATCTCGTAGACCGCGTATCCCTTCGGGGCACCATCGTGACAGATCGGACCGCTCCACCAGGAGCCGCAGACCGCGCCGCACACGTGCTCGTGGACGCCACCCTCGAACACATGCTCGATCTCGTGCGTGTGGCCGACCAGCGCATGCGCCTCGTACGGCTCGAGCAGTCGGTACAACGCCTCGCGGTTCATGATCGCTAGCGGCGGCCGCGGCCGCGCCTGATCGTTGCGCACGTGCTGGCTGCCCAAGACCGGGATGTGCATAGCGACGATGACCGTGCGGCCCGGCTCGACGCGCGCCAGATCGTTCGCCAGCCATGTCAGCTGGTCGTGGTCCAGGTAGCCGATATAGTCGGACCCGTGCCAGAACACGTCGTCCAGCATCACGTAGTGCACGGCGCCGCGCTCGAACGAGTAGTAGCGCGGCCCGAAGTGGCGCGAGAACGTCGCCGTCGCGTCTTCGTCGGTCCGCGCCTCGTAGTCCATGTCGTGGTTACCCACCACCTGGAAGAAGGGCACGCCCATCTCCGACACCGCACGCTCGTAGCCCGGAAAGTGCTCGAGATTGTCGTACATGATGTCGCCGCCGGCGATCCCGAAGACCTCCTCCTCGCCCAGGCCCGCGACCACGCCTCGCACGTCGGGCACCGTCTCCCCGCGAAACCACTCCACCTCCTGCGCGCTCTGCGTCTGCGGGTCGGCGAGCAACACGAACGTATGCCGCCCGTCGGAACGCGACAGCCGCTCCAGCTCGAATACCGCCTCCATCTCGCCGTCCGCGTCGGAACGGATCGGCTGGTAGAATCGCGCCGTGCCCGTCGGGTTCACCGGGATCGCGTAGCCACTCGGTACGCTCAGCTGCAAGAACGGCCGATCGGCGGTGCTCACCAGCTCGAACGTGCCGTCGCGCGCCGTGCCCACGACGTCCAGGCCGTCGCTCACCGCGACACCGCCTACCCCACCCGCACCCGCGCGCACCCGCCCGCGGATCCGCACCGGTCGCGCGGGACGCCGCGGCGCGAGCGGCGCGTACGGGTTGGCGATCACTCTAGTCGGCAGGGCCAGGGCGGTCACGGTCAGCCCCGCCATGCGCAGGAAGGCGCGGCGGTCAAGGACCGTGCTGCCTGCGCGGCCGGGCGTGTCGTCCGTGCGAATCATAGGACCCTCCAGGTGCGGAGTTGGGCGCAGGGTGAGTTCACTTAACTATAGGCACCCGAGGTGCGCAACCGGTAACACGCTCGTATCGCTTCGATATCCGAACTGGCGCTCGAGTGTTCGCCAGCCTGACAGGTCTGGCCGAGCCTCCTCGGACTATCTTGCTGAGACCGAACAGGAGGTCGCGATGCGAACCGCCGAACAGCTCTACCCGCCCGGTAGCGACGAGCGCAACGCGATACTGACAAGCATCACGGACACGCGAGGCGAGTACTATCTGCTAGTCGCGATCGGGCTCGGCCTGCCGTTCGTCTTCTGGCTGGTGATCCCCGAGCTCGAGGGGCTCTCGGGGTTCATCAGGCTGCTGGTGATGTTCATGCTCTACGGTCTCGCTCCGCTCGTCTGCGCGACCGTGCTCCTGGGAGAGGAGCGCGAGATCTACTACCTGAAGCGCGCGCTCAGGCGAGGGATCACCCAGCTTTCCGATGCCACGGTCGAGAGGGTGAACGTGCCCCGCCGGGAGGGCGGAGGCTTCAAGCACTTGAACGCCTTCTCGATCAAGGTCGCGGGGAATTGGTACTACGTCGATCCGAAGACCACCAAGCAGCTGTAGCGCGGCGACCGGATCGAGATGAGGTGCGTCCCGAAGGCCGGGATGGTCTTCGAGATCAAGGCGCGGGGTGACGGGGATACGGGAAAATCCAGCTTGATCTACGATCGGAAGGCAGGGCCACCGGTCGAGTACGACCTCGATTGAGTCCCCGACGCGGCATCATCTACACGTTCTGCAGTTCGCTGGCCGCGTGGCGGTACCGCCTACTATCTTTAAGCGTCGAGCCCGAAACTCCAGACTTGAGCTCATGAGCTCCTTCCTGTCCCGTCTCCGAGAGCGAAAGCTCGCGCAATGGGCCCTCGCCTACTTGGCAGGGGCGTGGCTCATCTTCGAGGCCACCGAGGTGCTGGCCGGACCGTGGAATCTGTCTCCTACGTTCCAGAGGGCTGTCCACCTCCTCCTCGCCATCGGTTTCCTCATCACCATCGTCCTCGCCTGGTACCACGGAGAGAGAGGCCACCAGCGCGTCAGCGGGCCGGAGCTGCTGATCGTCGCAGGCCTGCTCGCCGTCGCCGGGGTTGCCGTCACCGTCCTGGCTCCAACCGAGGATGTGGCGATCCCCTCCGCAGCGGCCGGAGTCACGGAGCGCGATCGGCTACTGCCCGCCGTCGCGGTCCTCCCGTTCGACAACATCAGTCCGAACCCGGAGGACGCGTACTTCGCCGACGGGATGCACGAGGAGATCATCACGCAACTGCAGAAGGTCTCCGGCATAGACGTCATCTCTCGAACCTCGACCTTGCAGTACCGCCACGACCCGCCCGCGGCTCGTGAGATCGCCGCACAGCTCGGCGTCGATTTCATCCTCGAGGGCAGCGCCCGCAAGGCCGCGGAACGGGTGCGCCTCACGGTACAGCTGATCGACGCGGTGCGCGACGCGCACCTCTGGGCCGAGGAATACGACCGCGACCTCACCGCGGATGAACTGTTCGAGATCCAGAGCGACCTGGCATTGCGTGTAACCGAGGCGCTGGCGGCAGAACTCTCGCCGGACGAGAAGGCGAGGATCGAGGAGCCGCCGACGCTCAACCTAGAGGCGCACGACGAGTATTTCCGCGGCCGCTACGAATGGAACAAGCGGACGCCGGACGGGTTCGCGGCCGCCATCCAGCATTTCCAGCGGGCCACCGAACTCGACCCCGCCTTCGCCCACGCTCACGCCGGGCTCGCCGACGCCTACGTTCTTCAGCCGATCTATCTGGAAGTCGTCGACGCCAGAGCGATGTATCGCGAGGCCGAGTCGGCTGCGCGCACGGCACTAGCTCTCGACCCGACGCTCGCCGAGGCACACGCCTCGCTGGGCGGCGTGAGGATGTGGGGCCACTACGACTGGGACGGCGCCGAACGGCAGTTCCTGCACGCCATCCGGCTGAGTCCGGCATACGCCACGGCGCATCACTGGTACTCGCTGGTACTCTCGGCCCTCGGCCGACATGACGAGGCACTAGCGGCGGCAAGGCGGGCGCTACAGCTGGATCCGCTCTCGGTCGTCATCAACCAGAACCTGGGACAGACGCTCCGGTGGGCAGGCGACTACGACGCAGCGATATCGCAGTACGAGCGAACGCTCGAACTGAGCTCGGACTTCCCACCAGCCTGGCTCTGGCTTGCGGAATCGTATCTGCAGGCGCGGAGGTTCGCGGAGGCCCGCCACGCTCTCGGCCGCTTCTTCGAGCTGACCGGCGGCGCCCCGGAGACGGGAAGCCGCCTGGTCGACCTCGTGGCCGAGTATGACCGCACCGGGCGGCCGGGCCCGATTCCCCCGGATATCGAGGACGCCGCAGGCGACCGCCACGGCCGCCTCTTCGACATCTACGCCCTCGCTGGCCAGCCGGAGAAGACCCTCGAGTGGCTGGAGCGGGCCTACGAACTGCGCACGTCCGGTATCCTGGTTCTCAAGGACCCGACCTACGACTTCCTGCGCGAGGACCCGCGCTTCATCGCACTGATGCGGAACGTCAACCTCAGCCCATAGGACGCGACGACGCGCCGGCGACGCCGACCGACCGACCGGACCGGCGCGCCCGGCCTACTCGCGCAGCGGACGGACCGTGAGGACCGTCCCCTCGATCTCGAGCTCGGCGAGCGGCGCGCTCAGAGTCACGCCCGGCGCCTCGACCCGCACTTCCGACGCCCGTTCGACACGAACGTCAGCGAACTCGAGCGGTTCGCCGCCCACCGTCACCTTCACGTCGTCCGTCGTGCCGACCACGGCTTCCAGCCTGGCCTTCGCCTGATCGTGCACGACGGGCGTCGTGAACTCGGCCTGCAACGCGCTACCGGCGCAGGCGACGAACCAGCGGCTATGCAACAGCACGCCCTCGTCGACCTGTAGCAGGTTCTGCGGATCGATCCCGCAGATCCCGACGTAGCCCAGCCCGTCGCCGAGCACCACCAGCCGCACGCCGGGCTCGGCGAGCGCCTCCTCCACCTGCGTCCGGCGCAGCGCGCGGTGCTCGATCACCGAGCGCTCGGCCAGCTCGGCCAGCTCCGCGCCGCCGTGGTCCCGGTACGCCTCGAGCTGCCAGGCTCGCTGCCGTTCCCAGAACCCGACGACCTCGGCCAGCGCATCCTGCAACGTGGCGTCCTCCTCCATCAGCCACACCTTCCAGTCGAAGTCGGCCAGCCGATCGAGGAGCAGCGACATCGCGGGTCCGGTCCTGTAGAAGCGCAGACGAAACGACTGGCTCGTGTCGGTGATCAGCGCGTCGAGATCGCCGAGGATGCGCGCGGCCGCCGCAGCGGCGCTCGACTCGTAGACCGGGTCGTGGCCCAGCATCCTGACCGCGCGCAGACCCACGTACTGGGCCAGCCCCTCGTTGAGCTCGGCCAACTTCTCGAACTCGACCAGCTCGGCCTCGAGCCTGCGGTGGCGACCCTCGCGAACGGCCACGAACTGCAGGGCGAGCGTGAACGCATCGTCAGCCGAGCGCTCCGCGAGCGCCGCCCCCAGCACGCGTCCCTCCAAAGCGAACGCCGCTTCGTTCTCCACGTCGAAGACCGGGTAGCGGGTCACCAGGAATGAGTTCTCGCCCTGCCCGAACCGCTTGCCTTCCCGACGCACGCTGCCCTGGAAGACGTGGAACGCCTCGTGCACCGTAGTCCCGACCAGCCCCGCCACATCGGGCTCGCTCACCACGACCTGCGCCGCACCACGACCCTCGAGCTGCGTGCCCGTGCTCGCCGCGCCGCGCGACGCCTCCGGCCGCCAGCCGGCGCCCGCGAGGCGCTCGACCGGCTCGAAACCCTCGGGTAGCCCGCCGCGCCACCCCACGAGCAACGTGCCGCGCTCCCGGAAGACGTAGAGCACCGGGATCGTATCGGGCCGGAAGCCGGGCCAGATCGAGTCGGGCCCCAGCCGGCCCAGCTCGTGGACTCTCTCGTGGGCCTCCTTGACCGCCGCCGCGGCGTCCCACGGCGGCTCCTGGGCCGCCCCACGACCGACGAGCGCGACGATGCTACAGACCGCCAGGGCGAGCGACACAGGTCTAGACATGGGCTACCTTCCCGCTGCAGATACACGAAGACACACTATGAGATGAACACCGGTAAACTCACCAGGACGCGACCGCTTTCTCCCTGTTAGATGCGTGGCGCCGCCCCGTCGTCGCCACCGCTGCGCTCGCGATCGCCGACATGGCCCGACCCGACTTCGGGGATCCGGTCTCGGTTCGTCCCGACGAGATCCCGGTCTTCTGGGCCTACGGCGTCACCTCCCAGGCGGTAGCGCTGCGCGCGAAGCCCGAGCCGATGATTACCCATGCGCCCCGGCCACATGCTCGTCACCGATCGCCGTCATGAAGAGTTGAGCGAGTCCAGCGACGGACCCCGCGGATCGTAGCCCTCACCCCGGCTCCGAGCTGCGCGTTGCTGGCCTGGCGGCTGTGCTGGCACCTATCTTTCAGTCGGGAGATCAATTCGGAAAGCGAATGACTATTGCTATTAGGCTGCTAGCCCGCAGGCTGGTACGCAGCCCCAGACTCGTGGCGAAGGCTGGAGCGGACGGACTACGTAGTGAGATAATACCACCATGCACTATCGTGTCTCGACCCCCTGGAGAACTGTCCTTGCGTTCGTCGCTGCTGTTGTCGTCTGCTGGGCGTGGCCGAACCCACTGAGGGCGCAGGAAGGTGCGGAGCTGGCGCTGATCCCGACTCCGGAGCCGCCCACTAATGTGGCT